>NZ_JBEXLR010000016.1:0-90045 GCF_040610095.1 Micromonospora sp. NPDC004540 | reverse complement strand
CGCGACGGGGCGGGCCGGCGCGGGCGGTGCGGGGCAGGCCGACGGCGCGCGGGCGGCGGCCGGGGCGGCCGGCAGCCCGGCGACGAGGAGGGCCGCCAGGGCGGCCAGGGCCGGGCGGGCGGTGGGCCGGGACATCGACGGCCTCCGTATCGTGTCGACTCCGGAACGGGATGTTAGCGCCTCGCCGACGCCCCGGCCGACCGTCGATGGCCAGGCATTGTGATCTTGTTACCACCTTGTAGGTTGTTAGGCGATGCCTGTGGCCTGTTCGCGGAAGGAGAGGTGGCCGTGACCGGATGGGAGCCGGCCACCGAGGCCGAGGTGGCGATGCGGGACGCGCTGCGCGCGCAGGACCAGCAGCTCTACTTCCGCCTTCTGACCCGCGTCGAGCTGCTCCTGCCGGTCGCCGCCCAGACGCCCGCCGGTCGGGGCCCGCAGGGCTGGGGCACCTGGACCACCGGGGGTCGCACGCACATCCTGGCCTTCACCTCCGCCACCGCGCTGCGTGCCTGCCTGGGGGAGAACGCCGGCACCACCCGTCGCGTCCCGTACGCCGACCTGGCCGCCGACTGGCCCGACCACGAGTGGTGGCTGACGGTCAATCCCGGGTTGCCGATCGAGGCCTACCTGCCGGCCTGGTTCGTCGCCCAGCTCGCCCGGGGCGACGTCCGGCTGCCGGGCCGGACCATGGGCGCCCGCGCCCGCCTGGAGCGGGTGGAGAGCGCCGCCCGGGCGGCCCGGATCGGCCCGTCCGCGCCCGGCCGGGACGTCCCGCCGTCGCCCGTGTCCCCGGCGGCCGGCGGGCGCGTGCCCCCGGGCCCCGTCCCGCCGGTCCGGAGTGGCCGCGGGCCGGTCGGTGGCGAGCCGTCCACCGTTCCCATCCCGACCGTTCCCGCCCCGAGCGCCCGGGCCACCGTCCCCGACGCGTCCTTCCCGCCGCCGACCCGCCGCCCCGACCCGGCGAACGGCCGTCCGGCCCGGCCGCTCGGCCGCGGTGCGCCGGACGACGAGCGGCCCGCCCACCCGGCCGGCGCCGATCCGGGCGCGGACAACCTCGCCGGCTGGCTCACCGACCTGCGCGGGCGTCCCGACGAGTCGGATCCGTTCGCCGACGCCACCCGCGCCGACGCCGGCCGCGGCGACGCCACCCGCGCCGACGCCGGCCGCGCCGGACCGGCCAACGGCCGGTCGGCCGAGCCCGCGCCCCCGCCCGCCCGGTCCTTCTTCGAGCCCGCCTCGGGTCACTCGCCGCGGCGGCCCTCACCGCTGGACACGTCGCGCCGCGGCGGCGACCGGGCCGTGCCCCCCTCCCGGTTCGCCGGCGGCGGCCAGCCCTTCCCGCGCCGACGGCCGCTGAACGAGCCGGTGCCGGAGGACCCGACCCAGGCGTTCCGGGTGGACTCCGCCGAACCGGCTCCGGCGCGGCGGCCGGAGGAACCGGCCGGGCCGTTCCGCCCGGCCGCCCCGGCCGGGGAGACCACCCAGGCGCTGCCCCGGCGGCGACCGGGCACCGACGATGACCCCGGCGCGGACGAGCGAACCCAGCCGATCCCCGGCCCGGGCGACCCCGCCGAGGCCGAGGAACTGCCGCCCTCGATCGCCGAGCCGGTGTCGGGCCCGCCCGCGCCGCGTCGGGGCTTCACCCCGATCGTCATCGAGGGCACCGTCGTCGAGTCCCGCGACCTGACCGAGCCGGCGGAGCCGCCGCGCCCGGCCCGGAGCATGCCGCCCGAGCCGTACGCGGTGCCCACGGTGCCCGCCGCCGCCTCCGCGATGGCCTCGGCGACGGCGCCGGCCGCGTCCCGGGCCGCCGGCGACCCGCCGGCGCCCTGGGCCGGCCCCACCGACCCCACCCTGTCGCTGGCGGTCGACCCGCCCACGTCGCCGGTCCCAGATCGGGCCCCGGCCGCCGGGCCCGTCGAATTCCGGGCCGAGGCGGTCACTCCCTCCGGGGAACGGCCGGCCGAGCCGACCGTGCCGCTGTTCGGCCCGTCCGCGCCGGGACCGGCGGACGACCCGCGTGCGTCGCTGTTCACCCCGGCCGGCTCCGGCGACGCCGACGGGGCGCCGGAGGAGCCGACCGCGCCGCTGTTCGAGCCGCCCACGCAGCCTGAGGTGCCGCTGTTCGAGCCGGCCGCCCGGGCGGACGAGCCGACCACGTCGGTCCTCGCGCCCACCGCCGAGGCCGGCCCCGTGCCGCCCGGGAAGCCGACGGCAGCCGCCACTCCGTCCCCTGGGGACGGAGACGCCGACTTCGTGCCGGCGGACGAGGTGGAGGAGGAACTGCTGACCGCGGCCGGCAGCGGCAGCACCGACGGCTTCCTCACCACCCTGCTGCTGGCCCGGGTGCTGCTGCCGGTCGCGGCCGAGTCGGCGGCGGGCAGCCGGCCGGGTGGCCCCGGCTTCGTCTGGCCCACCGAGCAGATCGACGGCGGCACGTACGTGGTGGTCTACACCTCGCCCGAGCGGCTGGCGGACCGGGCGGGCGGCCCGGCCGAGACGGTGCGGGTCAAGTTCGTCCAGCTCATCCGGCGCTGGCCGGACGTGAGCTGGTCGTTCGCGGTGAACCCGGGCACCCCGGTCGGGGCGACCTACCCGGGGGAGCAGGTCCTCGCGCTGGCCAACTGGGCGGCCGAGGTGGGGCTGGGCGACGACCCGGAGACCGAGCCGGAGCCGCCCGCCACCGGGCCGGCGCCGGCGGCCGAGCCCCGGCCGGCCCCGTCGGTGGACCCGACCCGCCCGGTGACCATGCAGAAGGCGATCGCCCCGAGCCAGCTCGCCTACTACCTGGAACGGGGCTACGACCGGGTCTCCGGCTTCGTGCACCGGGCCAGCGAGCTGGCCCACCTCGGCACCCCGGCCGAGCTGTACGACGCGCTCGGTCTCGGCCACCCCGGCTCGCCGTTCTCCCGCGACGCCGAGGAGATCTACGTGCTGCGCTGGCCGGCCTACCGGCCGAGCCTCTACCGGATCCCCTACGGCGGGCAGAACGAGGGCGCCATGCGGGCGATGGAGGGCTGGGTGATCGAGCGGCCCCCGTTCCGCGGCAACGGCTTCGCCCCGGGGGAGAGCAGCGACGTGGTCGCCGAGTTCAAGGTGGACAGCGCCCGGCTGCCGCACGGCGCCGAGCTGTGGCGGATCGGCGCGGACCGCAGCGAGCGGGTGGTCGCGGTGCTGGACACCGACGCGCTGCTGTGGCAGAGGGCGGGTGACGGGTGAGCCGCGACGGTTACGTGGCCCGCTGGCAGGGGCGGGAGTACCAGGCCAGCCCCGACGGCGGCGACGTCCGCCTGTACCAGCCGGAACCGGGTGAGGGCTTCACCGAGGTACGCCCCGGCCGGCACGTCCGGGTGGTGCCGGTCGCCGAGGTCGAGGACCTGGCGTACGTGCGGACCACCTGCACCTGGCAGGGGCAGCCGTTCATCGTGCTGGCCGAACACGACGGCTGGCTGCGGGTGGAGTACACGGGCGGCCGCTGGCCGGTGGCCCAGGGGATGGGGCTGGAGGCCTTCGACTTCGGCGTCTACCAGGGCTGGGCGCCCGCGAGCGAGGTGACCGACCTGCGCGAGCAGCGGGTCTGACTCAGGACTTCGTCCAGCGCAGGATCTCGCCGAGCACCAGGTCGCGGGCCTCCACGTGCGGGAAGTGGCCCACCCCGTCGAGCAGCCGCCACTCGTAGGGGGCGGTGACGTACCGACCGGAGCCCTGGGCGGTGCGGGGCAGCGAGGCCCGGTCGAGCGCGCCGTGCAGCTGGAGGGTCGGGGTGACCAGCGGCTTCTGCATGAGGCGGACGAACCGGTAGCCGTGCAGCCGCAGCACCGACCGGAACGCCCAGCGGTAGCCCTCCATCGCGCAGAACGCCGCCTGCGGGATCTGCATGGCCACCCGGCAGCACCGGGCGTACGCGTCGAAGTCGGGGCCGTTCACCCAGCGTGGTCCGCCCCAGCGGCGCAGCATCTCCTCCACCTCGGCGGCGTCGTCGCGGGTCAGCACGTGTTCGTAGCGCGGGAGCTGGAACTTCAGCGTGGGGGTGGACGCGGTGAACTGGCCGCGCGGGTCGGCGAAGATGGCGGCCCGGAGCCGGAGCGGGTGCGGCGCGCCGAGCACCACGAGCCGCCGGACCAGGGTGGGATGGAACGAGGCGGCCGTCCAGGCGATGAGCCCGCCGGCGCCGCTGCCCACCAGGGTCGCCGACCGCTCGCCGAGGGCCCGGATCAGCCCGGCCACGTCGGCGGCGAGGGTGTAGCCGTCGTACCCCCGGGGTGGCTTGTCGCTCGCGCCGTAACCGCGCAGGTCGACGGCGACCGCGCGGAAGCCCGCGTCGGCGATCGCCGGCAGCATCTCGTGCCAGGCGTACCAGTATTCGGGGAAGCCGTGCAGGAAGAGCACCATGGGGCCGGTGCCGGCCTCGACGACGTGGAAGCGGCTGCCGTTGGCGCCGACGAACCGGTGGGTCCACGGCCCCTCGGGGAGGACGCAGGACTCGTCGACGGGTCCGCCGCGCTGGTCGGTCATGGGGCACAGCCTAGGGCGGGCACCGGGCGGGCGGCCCCGCAGGTGGCGAGGATCAGGGGATTCTCGGGGACTTCACCGGACGGGCCGCGGCCGGCCCGGGCGCCGGAAAGGGCGATGCCCGGGCAGGTGACCTGCCCGGGCATCGCGGGATGTAGCGGTGATCAGCGGCTCAGGAGATGCGGACCTTCATCGAGGTGCCGTTCTGCTGGAGAACCTTGATCTTGACGCCGGCGCCGGGGAGCTTGACGCCGTGGTTCGGCAGCTCCGGGTACCAGTACTGCTTGGTGTCGTCGAACAGCGGCTGCGCGGCCTGGCCACGGATGTACTGCGGCTGGCTGTTGATGTGCAGCGTGAACGAGTCCGCCTTCTTGAGGCCGAACGGCGCGTCGTAGACCTGGACGCGGGCCCGCCACGGGGCGCCGGTCAGGTTGTAGATCGGCCGCGGGTGCGCGTCGATGTAGAGGTTACGACCCTCACCCGGGTGCTCGAACGTGTCGTTGTCCGCGTACCGGAGGTTCCAGTACGAGATCAGCAGACCCTCCTGGTACGCGTAGTGGTCCACCCAGTCCGGGCGGGTGTTCGCGTAGCCGAAGTAGTACGGGCCCGTCTTCAGGTACTTGTCGTACGAGACGTACGACCGGTTGCCGGCGATGTAGTAGTTGTCGAAGAGCCGGGTGTAGCTCTCCCCGGTGATGCTCCAGCCGTCGAGCGCCCAGTCCCCGGCACCGCTCTCGGCGCCGTCGCTGAGCACGGTCTGGCCGTCGGCGGTCACGGTGATGGCGTCACCGAAGAAGCCGCCGGAGGAGACCCCACCGTCGGTGAGGTAGTGGAAGCGGAACTGCGCGACCTTGCCGGCCGCCGCGTCCATCGGGATGTTGATGTCCACCCACTTGCCCGCGCTGCTGCCGGTGAGACCCGGCGTGGGGTCGGTGTTGGACACCGGGGGGATCGGCTTGCCGTTGACCGTGCCCGGCAGGGCGGCCCAGGTCTTGCCGCCGTCCAGCGACGCCTCGAAGAAGAGGTAGTCGTAGCCGGTCTCGATGTTGAAGCGCCCCTTCATGGACAGCGCCGCCGAGGTCTTCCCGGTGAAGTCGAGCGTCCTGGTCATGGTGTTGTCCAGGTCGTCGTCGTTGCCGGAGAAGTACTGCTTGGTGCCCTCGAACGGAGCGCCGTACTGGAAGGTGTACTCCCGCTGTGGCAGCACCACGACCGCGGCCTGCGCCTTCTTGGAGTTGTACTCCTGCGGGCCCAGGTCCAGGGTGCGCTTCTGCCCGGCCTTGACCACCTCGTAGTCGAGCCAGCCGAGCTGGAGCTTGTTCCAGGCGCCGAGGTCGCCACCGCGCTCGCCGATGCCCTGGTCGTTCTTGCCGCCGAGCCGGCTCTGGGCCATCAGGGTCCAGTGCTCGTTGTTGTTGTCCCCGCCGTTGATGACGTTGTAGTCGTCCGGCAGGCCGAGGTCGTGGCCGTACTCGTGGTAGAAGACGCTACGGCCACCGTTCTCCGGCTGGATCGTGTAGTCGCGGATCCAGACGCCGGTGTCGCCGATCTGGGTGCCGCCGATCGGGAAGTTCGGCGGACCCACGCGGGAGGTGTTGTACGCCGCCCAGCGGTGGCTCCAGATGGCGTCCTCACCCTGGTGCGGGTCACCGTCGGCCTGGTCGCCGCCGGAGTGGACGATCTGGAAGTGGTCGATGTAGCCGTCCGGCTCGTTGAAGTTGCCGTCGCCGTCGTAGTCGAACCGGTCCCACTGGTCGAACGACTGCATGTCGGCCTTGATCTGGGCGTCGGTTCGGCCCTTGGCCTTCTGGTCGGCGACCCACTGGTTGGCGGCGTCGCGGATCAGGTCCCAGGTGTTCGGGCAGACGTTGTCCGCGCAGACCGCCGGGTCGTTGGCCGGGTCGTCCGAATCGTCGGCGATCGGGTCGTCCGAGCGACCGTACCGGGCGGCGTTGTACTTGACCTTCACCCAGTCCGTGACCTGCCCGTCGACCGTGTAGCGGCCGGACGACTGGGCCTCGTAGTACTGCTTGAGCGACTCGTCGCCCGGCTTGGTCCCGAAGTACAGCTGACGGAAGTGCTCCGGGCTGTAGTCGGGCTGCCAGACGGTGGAGTTGTCCACGGCCCGGTTGGGCGCCGGGATCTCGTTGTGCCGCGGACCGTCGTAGCCGGTCGGGCCCGCGATGTCCGGGTTGATGTCCTTGTCCGGGTAGGCCGGGTCGCGCTCGTCGCCGAACTCGGCGAGGATCACGAAGATCTTGTCGGTCCGTTCCCGGGCCAGCTCGACGTACTGGTCCTTCTTGCCCGCCTTGTTGCTGGCGGTCCGGGCGCCGGCCGCCGCCGCCGCGCCGCCGGCGGTCTCGCCGACCTTGACGACGGTGCTGCCGTTGATCTTCTGGGCCTTGGCCCGGCCGGACAGAACCTCGCTGAGGCCCTCCTGGCGGAGTGCCCGCCGCTTGTCCTCGAGCTTGTCCGGCAGATCGTGAGGGGCCTGCGGCTCGGCCGCCGCCGGAGCGGCGGCCGGCAGCTTCGGAGTCGGCGCGGCGCTGGCGGCCGTGCCCGCCACCAGTCCCGTCGCCGTCAACGAGAGCCCGAGCAGACCCACTGCGACTTTGCGCACGTGGATACCTCCGGTGTGAGGGAACCGGCCCAACGGGGGTACGGGCCGGTGGAAGGTCCCACTTGTGGGACCACTGGTGAAGATAGACATTCCCGTGACGCGTGGGAAGACACGTGCGTCGATTTGTAGCAACTTTTTGTTGGGAAGGCTCCTCACCGTCACATCGAGATCGGCCGATCGGCCGGGCTGAGCTGGGGCGAAAGGTCTCGGGGTACGCGAAAGGGGCCGGTGGCGTCGCCGCCACCGGCCCCTTCCGGTTGGTGCTACCCGATCAGTTGGTGACCTTGACGACCATGTCGCTGGTCGGGGTGGTGCCCTGCTGCAGGATCTCGATCTTGGTGCCGGTGCCGGCGACCTTCACCGAGTTCCACGGGTTGTTGCTGTTCCAGTACTTGTTGACCCCGCTGTCGGTGAACACCGGGTTCGGCGCGAGCTCCGGCACGGTGACCGCCACGTCGTTCTTGTGGAAGGTCTGCGCCGGCTTGGCGTAGAGGCTGAAGGTGCCGTCGTAGCCGTTGCGCCGGTTGGTGATGTTGCCCTGGTTGCCGACCTGGATCTTGCCCGGACGGACGTCGACCGGAAGGTTCAGGCCGTAGCCCGGGTGGGCCGACGTGTTGTTGTCGCCGTAGGCGTAGTTCACGTACCAGACCAGCATGCCCGGCTGGACGGAGAACCGCTCCACCCAGTTCGGCCGGCTGGCGAACCCGTAGTTGTAGCCACCGGTCCGCAGCGTGTCGTCGTAACCGAAGTAGGTCCGGTTCTCGGCGATGTAGAAGCGGGGGTAGCTGGCGGTCACCGAGCCACCCATCCGGGTCCAGCCCTTGGCGGTCCACTCCGCGGCGAGGGTCTCCGCGTCGTCGGTCCAGGCGACCGCGCCGTTCTTGGTCAGCGAGACGTTGTCCAGGAACGGACCGGCGAAGTGCACGCCGCCGTCGGTCGCGTAGCGGTAGCGGAACAGCACCGACTTGCCGGCGTACGCCGACAGGTCGTAGGTCGAGTCGACCCAGGTGCCGTTGCTGGAGCCGTCGATGCCGCTGTCACCCGCGTCGACCAGGTTGTTCTTCAGGTCAGCCCAGGTGGCGCCACCGTCGGTCGACACCTCCGCGTAGAGGTAGTCGTAGTCCTCTTCGATGTCGTACTGCAGCTTGGAGGTGATCGACGCGGTGGTCGCGCCGGTCAGGTCCAGGGTGCGGGTCAGCGAGGAGTTCAGGTCGTCCGCGCTGCCGCCCCACCACTCGTACGACCCGCCGAACGGCGTGTTGTAGTTCGTGGTCTGCGTCTGGTCGGGCAGGTTCACCACGACCGCCTGGGCCTTCGGCCCGTCGCTGTCGCCGGCCGGGCCGAGGGTCACCCGGGTGGTGCCCGAGCCGTAGTCGACCGTGCTGTGGTTCAGCCAGCCCAGGTAGAGCTTCGACCACGGGTCCATGTAGCCCGGGGTCGAACCGATGTCGTCGGTGCCGTGGCTCAGCCACGAACCCGAGGACATCAGGCTCCAGAAGCCGACGCCGTTGTCGCCACCCTGGGTGTCGTACAGGTCCGGCAGACCGAGGTCGTGACCGTACTCGTGCGCGAAGACGCCGAGGCCGCCGTTCTCCGGCTCCGTGGTGTAGTCACGGATCCACATCCCGGTGTCGCCGATCTGCACACCGCCCGCGAGGTTGCCGGCCGGACCGGCCTTGCCCTCGAGGTTGGTGAACGCCGCCCAGCGGTGCGACCAGATGGCGTCCTCGCCCTGGGCGCCGCCGCCGGCCTCCTCGCCCTCACCGGCGTGCACCGCCTGGAAGTGGTCGATGTAGCCGTCGGCCTCGTTGAAGTTGCCGTCGCCGTCGAAGTCGTACCGGTCCCAGACGTCGAACTGCTTGAGGTAGTCCTTGATCTCCTGGGCCGACTTCCCGGCCGCGACCTGGGTCTGGTACCAGGACGTGGCGCTGTCCCGGACGAAGTTCCAGTAGCCCTCGGCCTCGGAGATGTTGTCGTTCGGGTTGTTCGGGTCGTCGTTGTGACCGTAACGAGCCTCGTTGTAAGGCACCGTGATCCAGTCGCTGACGTCGCCCTTGACCGTGTAACGACCACCGGACTGCTTCAGGTAGAAGTCCCGGAACGACTCGCCCTCACCGTAGAACATGTCCATGTAGTGCTCGCGGTGGAAGTCGGAGCGCCACAGGGTGCTGTTGTCGTCGGTGGAGCTGCCGTCCCAGTTGCGGTCCGGCTCCGGGATCTGGTTGACCACCGGTCCGGCGGAGCCGCCGGCGCGCGGGTCGGTCTTGGTGCCGAAGTTGACCAGCATCGTGAAGATGGGGTCTTCCTTCGGCGCCTGCTGGTACTCGACGAACAGGTCGTCCTTGACCTGGATGACCTTCGAGCCGTTGCGCGTCTGAAGCTTGGCCTTGCCCTGCAGCAGGTCGGAGATCGCCTGCTTCTTGAGCTCCCGCTGCTGATCCGCCTTGGGATCGGGCAGGTTGTCCTTGCCATGCTTCGCCTTGTCGGCGCCGGGGGTGGGCTCCGCCGCCGGGGCGGCGGACACCGGCGTCGTGACGACACCGGCTGCCAGCAGCGCGGCCGCGGCCGAAGCCAGGCCAGCTGTGACTCGTCTCCTCAAAGGTCCTCCTCCTTTGTGGAACTGTTACATGACAGAGACAGCCAGAACCATCAGTGTCATGTCATGCGTCACTCACAATGACAGGTGTTTGCATCGTTGTCACCGGTCAATCACCCGAAGGCTTGGCCTCTTTTCTCGGGCAATCTGGGGCAAAAATGCCCAGCGATTCGCCGTCGATTCACATCACGTTTCGGCCACGATCACTCAGCGTGACGGTGATTATGAGGTCCCCCAAGGGGAGCGCAGCGGCCCGCGAAAATGTCACACGGCTGCGAGGAAAAATTGCCGACGCGTAAGACGGACGGGGCCCGTCCGGAGCAGTGTGCTCCAGACGGGCCCCGTCGTGTGGTTCCGACGCGCCCTCGGCGTGTCAGGTCACGGGGTCGCCGGGGTCACGTACACCGTGGCGTACGAGTTGTCCTTGGCCGCCCGCTTGATGGTGATCGAGACGCCGTACGCGACGCCCGCGTCACCGGGGTTGCCGGTGCCGAGCACGATCGCCCCGCCGCCCAGGGTGGCCCCGTAGTACGCCGGAGCCGGCGTGCCGTCGGGGTTGGTCACCCGGGTGGTGTACTTCGCGTTGCCCCGCGACGGGATGACGACGGAGGCGTCGTTGTCCCGGGCGAACGCGGAGCCGTTGCGGATCTCGATGCCCGGGTACCAGCCCTTGGCGTCGGTGAACGCCGGGACCGGGGCCTGGGCCGCGAAGTTGGTGCAGTACTCGCTGTACGGCTCGTTCGCCGCCTCCAGGCACTCCTTGAAGGGGTACGTGGAGCCCAGGGAGAAGGCCGCGTTGGACGACTGCGGACGGCTGGGCAGGTTGTCCAGCGTCGACGGGTCCTTGACGGCCGCGTCGCCCTGCCGGCGCAGCGGGTCGTTGTGCGAGTCGACGATCAGCAGCCCGCCCTTGGCCCCGTAGCTGGGCAGCGCGGTCATTTGCGCGGTGACGTGGTTGACGTCGCCGAGCACGGTGTCCCGGTACCAGACCAGCATGCCCGGGGCGTTGTAGGAGAGCTTGTCGACCTTCCACGCCTCGTGCGAGTAGACCGTGTCGTACGCGTACTTCAGGCCCTTGTCGAAGCCGTCGAAGTTCCGCCACTCGGCCAGGTAGTAGTGCGCCTTGACCTGGGTGCCCGAGTCGACGTGCCAGCCCGCGCCGGAGGTGTCGGTGAAGGTGCCGCCGGTCTGGGTCCAGCCGTTGGCGCCGCCCTCGACGTCGTCGCTCCAGGTGGTGGCGCCGCCGCCGGTGACCGAGAAGTCGTCGGCGAACCAGCCACGCTCCACGAACGCCTCGTCGGTGGCGTACCGCAGCCGGACCTGGACGGTCTGCCCGGCGAACGCGGACAGGTCGACGTAGTCGTGCCGCCAGCCGCCCGTGCTGCCGGTCAGGCCGTACTTCTTGTTGCCGAAGTCGACCATGCGGCCGTTGGGGTCGGCGTACCCGTCGTTGGTGGTGACGAGCTTGCCGGTGGCGTCGTAGACCTTCTGCTCCGACCAGGTGGCGCCACCGTTGGTGGAGACCTCCAGGAAGCCGTAGTCCCAGTCCGCCTCGATGACGTAGTTGTTCCACATCCAGAACTTCGCGTCCGCGGCGTTCGGGACGGTCACCGTGCGGCTCAGCTTGACGTCCGCCCAGTCCTGGTCGGCCCCCGAGTACCACATGTTGGTGCCGCTGTGCGGCTCCGCCAGGGTGATCACCTTGTTCGGCAGGTTGATCTTGATGCCGTCCTTGGTGCCGACCGGGGTGTTCGAGGTCTGGCCCAGCTGCACCGAGCGCGGGTCGTCACCCGGGTTGAGCTGCAGCGGGTCGGCCCAGCCGAGCACCCACTTGTCCCAGAGGCCCATGTGGGTGGGCAGCGCCTGGAAGATCTCGCCGCTGTGCGAGCCCGAGGCCATCAGGTCCCAGAAGTCGACGTCCGAGTCGGCGTTGCCGGAGGTGTCGTAAAGGTCCGGCAGACCCAGGTCGTGACCGAACTCGTGGGCGAACACACCGACGCCGGCGTCCTCCGGCTGCACGATGTAGTTGGCCACCTTCTTGTTGGTGCCCGGAATCGTGTAACCGCCGGCCACCGTCGAGGAGTGCGCCCAGACCGAGTAGACGCCCACGTCGCCGCCGCCGCGCGACTTGCCCTGGTTCGCGTGCACCAGCACCAGGTGGTCGATCACGCCGTCCGGCTCGTTGACGTTGCCGTCGCCGTCGGCGTCGCCCTGGTCCTCGATGTCGTAGTCGGCCCACGGGAAGTTCGGGTCCATCTTGGCCAGCGCGTCCACCGCGTCGGTGGCCAGCCGGCCGGCGCCCTGCGGGTTGTCCGGGTGGCCGTTCATCGACTGCTCACGACCGGCGACCCAGTTGCCGTTCTCGTCCTTGAAGCAACGGGAGGCCGCGTACCAGCCCTCCGAGTGCGGCACGGTGATCCACGGGCTGGCCTGCCCGTCCACCGTGTACGCGCCCTTGGACATCTCCAGGTACATGTTGTGCATCGTGCGACCGGAGATGTCCACGCCCGGCTTGCCGTCCGGCCCGGTCAGGTCCTTACGGACCCGCTCGGTGATGCCCTCCTTGGTGTAGAGCATCTTGTCGTAGTGCTCGGGCGAGAAGTCCGGCACCCACATCGAGTTGTTGTCCTCGTGCGGCAGGCTGGCCGGGTCCGGAATGGTGTTGTGCTTCGGGCCGTTCTGCACGGTGCCGAGGACACAGCTCCGGTCCTCGAAGACCGTCTTCGGCACGTACACGTTGGTGAAGTCGTCGTTCGCCTTGTCGTTGAACTCCACCAGCAGGGTGAGCAGCTTGGCGGTCTGGGTGCCCTTGGCCTGCTTGATCTGGCGGGGGCTCTGCCCCGTCTTGATCGCCTTGGCCTCCAGCTTGGCCAGTTCCCGCGCGGCCTTCGGGTTGCCGCCGGCGAACTTGCGGTCGTAGGCCCGCGCCGCGTCGACCGGGCTCGTGTAGACCCCGTCCTTCCCCTTGACCTCCTTGCCCGCCGTGTCCGGCTGGACCTCGGGCTCGGCGTAGTTGATGTAGTAGTCGTCCGCCCCGATCGTGGCCCGGGCGCTGCCGGACGTCTGGGCGGCCGCGCTGCCCGTCACGGTCAGCGACGTGGCGGCGAGGGCGATGGCGGGCAGCGCGACGAGTAGGCGTCGGCGTGACCCGGACCGTGGAAATGTGTGCATGCCACTCCGTTCGTAGGGCATGGGAGGGGGGAACCGGCCGGTCGCGCGTCGCAGCGACGCCCGTCGAACCGGTCCGATGCGGCTGAACCTAACCGAAGAGTGCCTCCATCGACAGGGGGCGACATAGCCTCTGGCCGATCAGCCTGCCGAACCTCCACCGAACTTCCGACAGGTGTCTCAACAGAACGACGGTGGGTGGCGGCCCGTCCGGACCACCACCCACCGTCAGGGGTACGTCTGCGCTCAGTCCTCGTCGGACTTGCCGCCCCCCATGCCCGAGGAGATCAGGTCCATCACCGAGGAGTCCTGAAGCGTCGTGACGTCGCCGAGCGACCGGTTCTCCGCCACGTCCCGCAGCAGCCGGCGCATGATCTTGCCGGAGCGGGTCTTCGGCAGCTCAGGCACCAGCATGATCTGCCGGGGCTTGGCGATCGGGCCGAGCGTCTTGGCCACGTGGTTGCGCAGGTCGGCGATGAGTTTCTCGCCGGCCTCACCGGAGATCTCCGTGCTCCCGCGCGGGATGGCGAACGCGACGATCGCCTGGCCGGTGGTCGGGTCGGTCGCGCCCACCACCGCCGCCTCGGCCACCGACGGGTGGCTGACCAGCGCCGACTCCACCTCCGTGGTGGAGATGTTGTGACCGGACACCAGCATCACGTCGTCGACCCGGCCGAGCAGCCAGATGTGCCCGTCGTCGTCCTTCTTCGCCCCGTCGCCGGCGAAGTAGACCCAGTCGTCGCCGTGGTTGGCGCCGGCCCCGAAGCGCGACCAGTAGGTCTCGATGAAGCGGTTGTCGTCGCCCCAGATGGTGCGCAGCATCGACGGCCACGGCTCCCGGAGCACCAGGTAGCCGCCCCCGCCGTTGGGCACCGACTGGCCCTGGTCGTCCACCACGTCGCCGGCGATGCCGGGCAGCGGCGCCATCGCCGAGCCGGGCTTGGCCGCGGTGACGCCCGGCAGCGGGGAGATCATGATCGCGCCGGTCTCGGTCTGCCACCAGGTGTCGACGATGGGCAGCTCGCCCCGGCCGATGTGCTGCCGGTACCAGATCCACGCCTCCGGGTTGATCGGCTCACCGACGCTGCCGAGCAGGCGCAGCGAGGAGAGGTCGTAGCCGGCGGGGATGTCCTCGCCCCACTTCATCATGGTGCGGATCAGGGTCGGCGCCGTGTACAGGATGGTGACCTTGTACTTGTCGACGATCTCCCAGAACCGGCCCTTGTGCGGGGTGTCCGGGGTGCCCTCGTACATGACCTGGGTGGCGCCGTTGGAGAGCGGGCCGTAGACGATGTAGGAGTGCCCGGTGACCCAGCCGATGTCGGCGGTGCACCAGTAGACGTCGGTCTCCGGCTTCAGGTCGAAGACCGCGTGCGTGGTGTACGACGTCTGGGTGAGGTAGCCGCCGGTGGTGTGCAGGATGCCCTTCGGCCGGGCCGTGGTGCCGCTGGTGTAGAGGATGTAGAGCGGGTGCTCGGCGTCGAACGCCTGCGCGGTGTGCTCCGGCGAGGCCGTCTCCACCGTCTCGTGCCACCAGTGGTCCTTGCCCGACCAGGCGACCTCCTCGCCGGTGCGGCGGACCACCAGCACGTGCTCCACCGACGGGCACTTGGCCACCGCCTCGTCGACGGTCGGCTTGAGCGCGGACGGCTTGCCCCGGCGGAAGCCGCCGTCCGCGGTGATCACCACCTTGGCGCTGGCGTCCTGGATCCGGTTGGTCAGCGCGTCGGCCGAGAAGCCGCCGAAGACCACGCTGTGCGTGGCGCCGATCCGGGCGCAGGCGAGCATCGCCACCGCGGCCTCGGGGATCATCGGCAGGTAGATCGCCACCCGGTCGCCGGCCGTGACGCCCAGCTCGGTCAGCGCGTTGGCCGCCTGGCAGGTGAGCTTGTGCAGGTCGGCGTAGGTGACGGTGCGGGTGTCACCGGGCTCGCCCTCCCAGTGGATGGCCACCTTGTCACCGCGACCGGCCTCCACGTGCCGGTCCAGGCAGTTGTACGCCACGTTGAGCTGACCGCCCACGAACCACTTCGCGAACGGCGCGTTCGACCAGTCGAGCACCTGGTCCCACTGCCGGTCCCAGTGCAGCCGGCCGGCCTGGCGCTCCCAGAAGGCGAGCCGGTCCTCGGCCGCCTCGCCGTACGCGTCCGCGGTCACGTTGGCGTTCGCGGCGAGCTCGGCCGGCGGCGGGAACTGGCGCGTCTCGTTCAGCAAGTTGGCCAATGCCTCGCTCATGCGGTGACTCCTTCATCGCGTGACCTGCGTCTCCTATCCGGGTGAGGTTAGTCCCGGCGCGCCCCCCGCCGCGACCGCCTGGCCATGCGTCACGCGCTCAGTGGCCCTTCGGGCGCGCCGAGCAGTAAAGGAGAGTGGTTCGCGTCGCTTCCGGACGGCTGGCGCTCCGGCGGGGTGCGGGGATCGCTAGCGTGGCGGGGTGACCACCGACCCGCTCGCCCCGCTGCTCGCGCTCGCCGACATCGCGCCCGCCGTCGAGCGGGCCCGCGACCGGGTCGACCAGGCCCACCGGCACCGCGCGCTGCGCCGCCAGGGCGGCCAGGTCGCCGCCGAGGTCAGCCTCCGCTCGGCCGTGGCCAGCGCCGCGCTGGAGGGCCGGGTGCACGACCGCGAGGAGGTACGCGCGGGCACGGTCACCGATCCGGTGCTCCAGGGCGCGCTGCGGGTGGCCGGGGCGCTGCCCGGGCTGAGCGAACTCTGGCCGAAGGCGCCGCGCCAGGCGCTCGCCCGGCTGCACGTGCTCGCCGCCCGCGACGTCGTGGCCGAGGCGGAGCTGGGCCGCCCGGTGGCCGACCCGGTGGTGGCGTCCCGCCTCGACGGGCTGGCCGGGCTGGTGGCCGGGGGCACGAAGGTGCCGCCGCTGGTGCTGGCCGCCGTGGTGCACGGCGAGCTGCTGAACCTGCGCCCGTTCGCCGGCCCGTCCGGGGTGGTGGCGCGGGCCGCCGCCCGGCTGGTGCTGATCTCCACCGGCTTCGACCCGCGAGGGCTGGTCGCCGTCGACGTCGGCCACCGGGAGCGGGAACCCGAGTACGTCGGCGCGGCCGGCGCCTTCGCCACCGGCACCCCCGACGGGCTGCGCTCCTGGCTGCGCCACTACATGGCCGCCGTGGAGGTCGGCGCTGAGCAGATCACGCTCATCGGCGACGAGGTCCTCGCCGCGTCCTGAGCTTCTGCGCCGTGGACTCAGGCGGTGGGGGTGGCGGCGGCGCGGGTGCGGCGGTGCCGGCCGTACCAGGCGATGCCGATGGCGACGCCGACGCCCACGCCGAGGGCCGCTGCGGCGACCGGCACGGCCGGGCGCTCCCGCAGCCGCCGACCCAGCGGCACCGGGTGCCGGAACTCCAGCACCGGCCACGAGTTCTCCACAGCCAGCCGGCGCAGCGCCCGGTCCGGGTTGACCACGGTCGGGTGCCCCACGCACTCCAGCAGCGGGCGGTCGCTGTACGAGTCGGAGTAGGCGTAGGAGTCGGCGAGGTCGTAGCCGCGGGCCAGGGCCAGTTCGCCGACGGCGTCGACCTTGCGCGGGCCGGCCGCGTAGAACTCGACCTCGCCGCTGTAGCGGCCGTCCGCCACCGCCATCCGGGTGGCGATCACGTCGGTCACCCCGAGCAGCTCGCCGATGGGACGGACCATCTCCTCGCCCGAGGCGGAGACCAGCACCACGTCCCGCCCGGCGGCCTGGTGCTCCTCGATGAGGGCGGCGGCCTCGGCGTACACGTAGGGGTTGATCAGCTCGTGCAGCGTCTCCGCGACGATCTGGCGGACCTGTTCCACCGGCCAGCCCTTGCAGAGCGTGGCGAGGTAGTCCCGGGTGCGGGCCATGGTCTGCTCGTCGGTGCCGCCCAGCCGGAACATCAGCTGCGCGTACGCCGACTTGACCACGTCACGGCGAGTGATCAGCCCGTCCCGGTAGAACGGCCGACCGAACGCCAGTGCGCTCGACTTGGCGATGACGGTCTTGTCGAGATCGAAGAAAGCGGCACTCCGGCCCACGGCGCGAAAGTCTAGCCCGACGGGCCACGGTCGGCTGGTCCGGCGGGGGCTACGGGGGCGGCCAGTCGGGGGAGATGCACCCGGGGGAGTGACGGCTGTCACGCCCGTGGACCACAAATTAGCGTTGCGTGGAGTGAACACCACTCGACGTATAAGGGTCCATTGCGGCATGCTTGTGCTCGCGACGAGAGCACACGTCACGTCGACGCGAAGGCCCTCGGCGGTTGCACCCCCCGTGACCGCTGAGTGGGTTCGGCTCGACCCCCCCGGAGCCGAACCTCACGACGACCCCCGTCTCCCCCCGACGGGGGTCGTCCCTTTCTGGCAGCGATGCTCAAGGGGCGGCGGACTCTCCGCCAGCGCGCCCGCGGGTACGTCTGATGCTGGCGACCTCGCCCTTGATCGGCCACCAGTAGAAGGGAATGAACGCGGCGAGCACTGCTACGCCGAGAACGGGATGCCAGGCGCCCAGCGCGGTCCCTGCGGCGATCCACACGGGTGCCGGATGAAAGCGTCGGCTGATCGCCGCCGCGGTGGCCGAGTCGGTGGTCGCAGTCAGCAGGCGGCGGCCGCGCCGCGCATATTCCCAGATGACGTTGAACAGGATGGCCGCTCCTTCGTAGGAGATCCCGTAGAAGACGACGGCGGTTCGCTTTCCATGACCGGACTCGAACGCGCTGGCCAGCACGGCGGAGGCGAACGGAAGGAACGCGATCTGCACCAGGAGGAGGGTGTTGAAGAGCAATACCAGACGGTCTGCCGAGCGGATGTGGTCGAACATGACGTGGTGGTTCACCCACATCTGACCGATGAGCAGGAAGGTGATGAAGTACGCCGCATAGGAGGGCCAGAGTTCACGGAGGCCCTTCCACAGGTGTTCCGTGTCCTCGGGCGGGCGGATCTCCAGGACAAGCAGGGTGACGGCGATGGCAATGACCGCGTCACTGAACGTCACGACTCGACTGGGGTCTCGCTCGGCACCTACCGGAGTGCTGACTCGGTCCTCGTGGTCGCCGGTTGTCGAGTTGTTACGGGCCATGCGCTTCGCCCGATTGGTCAGGAGCCATCCGTCGCGCAGCGACGGCGGCTTTCCTACGAGCCACCTCGGGCCTCCTGCAACTGTGGGAACGGCTGACCAACCTGGCGGCCTTTCCCGCAGTTGCAGGAAGCAAACTCGCACTCGACCCGCCCTCGCCTGCCGCGGACGGGCGCTCGTCACTCGACGACGGCGAGGATGAACCCGCTACCCGTGACCATCGAGCGCACCCGGTCGATTCCCCAGACGGGTCTCGGGTCCTCCACCACACCGGGCCCGTCAGGGTCGGTGGAGGTGGCGCCCCACTCGAACATGGTGCCGTCGGCTCCGATCGCGTACTTGTTCGCGCCCAGCGATGACACCTGCACGATGTCGGTCAGACCGGCGACCGGTGTCGGGGCGTCCGGGTTCGCGCCGTTGAGACCCCAGCTCCACACGGTGCCGTCCCGGGCCACCGCCAGCCCTCCGTAACCGCCGTGGATCGCCTTCACCGGTGGCAGGTTGGCGATCCGTCGCGGAGAGGTGAGCAGGGCCGGTCCCTCCGGGCTGAACGTCCGGCCGTCCCAACCCCAGTACCACACCGACCCGTCGGCGGTCAGTGCCTGCGCCCCGTAGCCGGAGGCCGACACCGCGACCACGCCGGTGAGGCCGGGCACCGGCATCGGCACGGCGGAGTACACGCGGGTGCCGGTGCCGAGTTGCCCGGCGTCGCCGTCGCCCCAGGCCATCAGCGTCCCGTCGCTCTGCACCGCGAAGAACGTGTAGTCGGAAGCGGCCACCGCCACCGCGCCGGTGATCCCCTCCACCACCGTGGGCGTCATGTTCGAGTGCCAGGTGAGCACCGACCCGTCCCGGCGCAGCGCCAGGTTGTCGACATAGCCGCCGGTCACGGCGGCGGCGTTGGTCACGCCCTGCACCGGGACCGGAACCTGGGACTCGTTCGTGCCATCGGCGTACCGGCCCCAGCCGAGCACCGTCCCGTCGGCCTGAACGGCGTAGGAGGTCGCGTCGGCGGCGCCGAGAGCCACGCCGGGGACCCGGGAATCCTGGATCAGGAACGGGTACGGCAGGGTGCTGCCCGCCGTGCCCGTCTGGGTGTAGGTGTTCACCCCCCAGCCGACCCCGACCGGCCCGGGACCGGTCCGCACCTGGGACAGGACGGCGCCCGCCGGGATGCCGGCGAGGGCCGCGGAGCCGGCGTAGCTGACCGTGCCCGTCCCGGTGTGCAGGGCGCGCACGTGGATGGCGTCGAAGCGCAGTTCGGCACGACAACCGCGGCGACTGGAGCGGCTGATCTCCACTGTCAGGTCGGGACCGTTCGGGTAGATGATCATCGATTGGGCCTTGTCCGGTCCGAGCCGCAGCGTGTTGTTCTTGCTGCACTTGCCGATGTCCGTGACCGAGACGGTCTGCTGTATGCCGCCGGACACCCAGGCGAAGCCGGCGGAGAGCCGGAAGGTGACCGTGCCGGTGCCGATCTCGCCCGACGACACCTCGGTGATGACCGGGCCGTCGACCGCGCTGGGCGTGGCGACCAGGACGGGATCGGGCATCCCGACGACCGGGGTGGCCGCATAGGCGGGCGTGGCGATGGTGGCCGTACCCGCGACGAGACCGACGGTGAACAGGGCTGTCCTGGAGCGATGCATGGGTACCCCCGGAAGTTCGGTGAATGGTCCCGGTCTCGGACGCCAGGTGGGGTCCGGGAGGGCGGGCGGCCGGACCGTGGCGGGTCCGGCCGCCCGCGTCAGCGGTCGGGTCAGGACCTGGACAGGGTCACGATCGAGGTGTCGGAGACCGAGACGTACTGCTGGTACTCGCTGTCGTAGCCGGACGCCTCGGTGTTGACCTCGGCGGCGCCCTTGCCGAAGGGGGTGCTGCCGTTGGGGGTGGCCGAGGCCGTCCACGGCGCGGCGGCGCCCGGGGTGCAGCTGACCACAGCCGAGAAGTTGCCGCGGACCAGCACCTTCTTGACCACCTGGTCGACCACGCCGGTCAGCGTCACCGAGGTCGGCTGGTTGCAGGTCACCGTCCCGTGCACGACCGCCTTGCCGTTGATCGAGTTGGCGGTGCCGTCGGTGGCGACGCCGAGCTCCAGGTCGAGCGGTGCGGGCGCCGGCGGGTTGGCGATGTGCACCTCGCCCCGGGCCGCCGACTCGCCGCCCTCGCAGTGCTGCTCGAAGGTGGCGTCGAAGGTCTGCACGTATCCGTTCGGGCCGAACACCGCGTTGATGACCGTGAAGGTGCCGGTCAGCTCGTTGCAGCCGCGCCCGTTGCCGAACAGGCTGAGGCCGGGGCCGGCGCCGTTGAACGGGTAGCGGGTCGCGTTGTCGTAGGTGCCGGGGGTCAGCGGCTGGCTGCCCGGGGCGTCGAAATCGAGGTACCACCAGTCGCCGTTGTAGCCGTTGACGTCGATCGACACGTGGCTGGTGTCGGTCGACGCGTTCGTCGTGAGCTGGTCGCCGTTGTCGGTGGAGTACGCGTACGACCCGCCGCCGCTGATGTAGTCGCCGGGGTCTCCGCTGAAGGAGACCGAGCCGGACTCCACCGTCTGTGCCTGTGCCGGGGCGGCGGCGACGAGCCCGCCCAGCGCCCCCGTGATCGAAAGGCTGGCCGCGAGGGCCACCCTTCGCCAGGATCCCTGCATCCCCGTTCCTCTCTTCTGTGATTGGACAGCCGGGCGTCCCATCGCCCGAAAGTTGCTGTCAGTCAATTACCGCGGAAACGATCGACGTCGTTACATCGTGCCGACGGACCGGTACATAAAGGACGGTCGTGGATCACGGAGTGCGCTGAGCCGGCCATAGCAGATCAACTCCGGGACCGGCGGCTGTCCACAGCCGTCCTCGTCGTCCACAGCGGCACCCGACCGGGCGTCGGTGCGCCGGATCCGCCGGCAGGCTGCTCCGCGGCACGTCCGAGTCCGACCGCTGGAGGCCGCCATGCCGCCCCGTACCCCGCTGCCGCCGTACCGCCGGCTGCCCCTGCTCGTCACCGCCGACGGCGACCTCCTCGACGAGCTGCTGCGGCTCGCCGCAGCGGGCGGCACCGAGGTCGAGCTGGCCGCCGATCCCGCCGCCGCCCGGGCCCGCTGGACACCGGCGCCGCTCGTCCTGATCGGCGCCGACCAGGCGCAGGCCTGCCTCCGGGCCCGCCTGCCGCGCCGGCCCCGGACCGTGCTGGTGGGTCGCTCCGGCCAGCTCGATCCGGGCACGGAGATCGCCGAGCTGATCGGCGCCGAGCACGTCGCCACCCTGCCCGCGGCCGAGCCCTGGCTGGTCGACCGGTTCGCCGAGTGCGCGGGTGAGCTGCCCGGCGGCGGCCCGGCCCGCGTCGTCGCGGTGCTCGGCGGGCGGGGCGGCGCCGGGGCCAGCGTGCTGGCCGGGGGCCTCGCCGTCACCGCGGCCCGGGCCCGACTGCGCACCCTCCTGGTGGACGCCGACCCGCTCGGCGGCGGCCTCGATCTCGTGCTCGGCTGGGAGCAGCTCAAAGGGCTGCGCTGGCCCGGGCTGACCGGCACCGACGGCCGGGTGGACCCGCCGTCGCTGGTCCGGGCGCTGCCCAGCCGTGGCGATCTGGTCGTGCTCTCCTGGGACCGGGGCGCCCTGCGGCACCTGCCGGCCGAGGCGATGGCCGCCACCGTCGACGCCGCCCGCCGGGGCCGGGACATCGTCGTCCTCGACCTGCCCCGGCACCTGGACGACGCGGCCGTGGTCGCGTCCCGGGGGGCCGACCGGGCGCTGATCGTCGTACCGGCGGAGCTGCGGGCCACCGCCGCCGCGGCCCGGGTGGTCGCCGTGGCCGCTCCGCACTGCGCGGACCTGGCGGTGATCGTGCGGGGTCCCGCCCCGGGCCGGCTCAAGGCCGGCGAGGTGGCCCGCGCGCTCGGGCTGCCGCTCGCCGGCACGCTCCGGCCCGAGCCGGGGCTGTGCCGAGGGCTGGAACGCGGTGAGGCGCCGGCCGCCACGGGGAAGGGGCCACTGGCCCTGCTCTGCCAGCGCCTCCTCGCCGAGCTGACCGACGTGCCCGCGGCGGGTGCGGCGTGACCGGGCCGGCCGACTCCGGGGAGCTGGCCGTCCGCGTCCGGCACCGGTTCGCCGCCGAGGCCACCCCGGTCACTCCGGCGGCCATCGTCTCCGCCGTACGCGCCGAGCCGGACGCCGCCGTGCTCGGCGACACCGCCCTGCTGCGGATCGCCGACCGGGTCCACGACGACCTCGTCGGCGCCGGTCCGCTCGCACCGTTGCTGGCCGATCCGCAGGTCACCGACGTGCTGGTGAACGGCACCCGGGTCTGGGTCGACCGGGGACGGGGGCTGCACCAGGTGGCCGTGCCGCTCGGCACGGTCGACGACGTGCGGCGGCTGGCCCAGCGCCTCACCGCTGCGGCCGGGCGCCGGCTCGACGACGCCTCCCCATACGCCGACGCGCGGCTGCCCGACGGCACCCGGCTGCACGCCGTGCTGCCACCGGTGGCGACCGACGGGCCCTACCTGTCGCTGCGCACCTTCCGGCAGCGGCCGTTCACCCTCGACGAACTGGTCCGGCAGGGCACCGTGCCCCGGCCGGTCGCCCCGCTGCTCGCCGCTGTGGTGGCCGCCCGGTTGGCGTACCTGGTCACGGGCGGGACCGGCTCCGGCAAGACCACCCTGCTCAACACGCTGCTCGGGCTGGTGCCGGGGACCGAGCGGATCGTGCTGGTGGAGGACGCGGCCGAGCTGCGGCCCGTGCACCCGCACGTGATCGGCCTCCAGGCGCGGACGTCGAACGTGGAGGGCGCCGGGGCGGTCGGGCTGAGCGACCTGGTCCGGCAGGCGCTGCGGATGCGGCCGGACCGGCTGGTGGTGGGCGAGTGCCGGGGCGCCGAGGTGGTCGACCTGCTGGCCGCGTTGAACACCGGCCACGACGGCGGGGCCGGGACGCTGCACGCCAACGCCCCGACCGACGTACCGGCCCGCCTGGAGGCGCTCGGGATGCTCGGCGGGCTGCCCCGGGCCGCCCTGCACGCCCAGGTCGCCGCCGCGCTCCAGGTGCTCCTGCAGGTCCGGCGGACCACCGAGGGCCGGGTGCTGGAGTCGGTCGGCCTGCTCCTCCCCGAGGGACCCGACCGGGTGGTCACCGTGGTGCCCGCCTGGACACGCGGGCGCGGGCTGGGGCTCGCCGCCCGGCCGCTCGGCGCCCTGCTCCGCGAGCGGGGCGTGGCGGCGCCGCCGATCCTCTGCGCGGCGTGGCCCGGCTCGGCGGGCCCGTCGTGACCGGCCAGGTGTGGTTGGTGGCCGCGCTCCTGACCGGTGCCGCCGCGGCGGTCGCCTGGCCGGTACGCGCCGGCCGGGCCCGGCGGCACGCGGTTCTCGATCTGGGCAGACGCCCTGGTCAGGGCGGCACCCGGTCGGTGTGCGCCCGCCCCCGCGCGGGGCTCGGACCGGTGGTGCGGACGCCCCATCCCAGCGTCTTCCACCGGCCCGCCGCGCTGGTCGGACCTCCCGCCGACCGTCCCCCTCCGGGCCGCCCGCCGGGGCGGCGGGACTCGACCCGCCCGACATCCGGGCTCATCCCCACTGATCGTGAAACCCGGTCCAGGCGGTCAGCACCTCTGCTCCCCGCCGATCACGCGCCGGGGTCCGGGTTGGCCACCGCTGTGGTGCCCACCGGCCGCACGCTCCGGTTCCGGCTGGCCGCCGCCCGCACCACCGATCGAGGACTCCGGCTGGCCGCCGTCCTCCGGTCCTGGCGACCGGGTGCCGGCGCGCCCGCGTCCGACCCGGCGTCGGCCGGCCCGGTCGCTCGCGCGCCGCTGTCCGGTCGACCTGCCCTGCCGGCGGCGGCCGTGCTCGGCGCCGGGGCCGGAGCGCTGCTCGGCGGTCCGGTGGCCGCGGTGGTCCTGGCCGCCTACGGCACGCTCGCGGCACGGGCGGTGCTGCGCCGGCGGGCCCGCCAGGCGGCCGACCGGGCCCACCGCCACGACCTGGACCAGCTCGGCGCGCTCGCTGCCGACCTGCGGGCCGGACTGCCGGCCGGCGGCGCGATCGGCGACGGTCCCCGGCGCATCGCCCGGTTGGCGCGAGCCGCCGTGCGGCTGGCCGACCGCACCGGGGCGCCCCTCGCCGAGCTGCTCGAACGGGTCGAGGCCGATGCCCGGGCAGCGGACCGGGGGCTGGCCGCGGCTGCCGCGCAGGCGGCCGGCGCCCGGGCGACCGCCTGGCTGCTCGCCGCGCTGCCGCTCGGCGGGATCGGGTTGGGCTACGCCATCGGCGTCGACCCGGTGGCCGTGCTCCTGCACACCCCGGTCGGCGGCGGCAGCGCCGTCGCGGCCGTCGCGCTGCAGGTCGCCGGCCTCCTCTGGGCGGAGCGCCTCGGCGCACCCGCGCGGACCGCCTGATGTCGCGTCAGGTGGTGGCCGCGGCCTGCCTCGGCGGAGCGGCGTTGCTCCTGGTCGTGTCCGGGTCCGCCGCCGTCCGTCCGGCGCGGCGGCTACGCCACCTCCTGCCCACCCGGCCGGCGGAGCCGAGCCGCCCAGCCTGGTGGCCGGACCGGATCCGGCTCGGCGCGGGCCTGGCGGGAGTGGCGGCACTGGTCGTGGTGGGCGGCTGGCCGGGCCTGCTCGTCGGGGCGCTGACCGGGGTGGCCGCCGACCGCCTGCTGCGCCGGATCGAGCCGCGGGCCGTCCGCGACCGCCGACTCCGGGAGGCCGCCGACCTGCCCCTCGCCGCCGACCTGCTGGCCGCCGCGCTCCGGGCCGGCGCACCGGTGGACCGGTCGGTGCTCGCGGTCGCCGAGGCGCTCGGTGGACCGCTCGCCGACCGGCTCGGCCGGGTGGGGCGGACGCTGGAACTGGGTGGCACGCCGGCGGAGGCGTGGGACCACCTGCGACCCGTGACCGGAGCGGAGCGCCTGGCGACCGCCGCCATCCGCTCGTCGAACAGCGGCGCGGCGCTGGCGGGCGCGCTCACCCGGCTCGCCGACGACCTGCGCTCCGACGCCTCGACCGCGGCCGAGGCGGCCGCCCGGCGGGCCGGGGTGCTCATCGTGCTGCCGCTCGGGCTCTGTTTCCTGCCCGCCTTCATTCTCGCCGGTCTGGTGCCGGTGATCGTCGCCGTCCTCGGCGACGTGCTCTGAAACTCCGAGAAAGGAAGTACGACATGCGCAAACTCCTCACCCGCCTGCGCGGCGACGCCGGGATGAACACCGCCGAGTACGCCGTCGGCACCCTCGCCGCGGTCGCCTTCGCCGGGATCCTGCTGAAGGTGCTGACCTCCGGCAACGTGCAGTCCGCGCTCACCGCCGTCATCGACCGGGCCCTGAAGTGACCGGTCGCCGGTGGGCCGGCCGCCGGCCCGGTCCGGACCCGGGTCCCTCGTCCAGCGCGCCGACGCCCGGTCGCCGGCCCGGCCCGGCCCGCCGAGGCGCGCAGCCGGGACGGGCCGGCGGGCAGCGACCGTGGGGTGCGCGGGAGCGGGGCTCGTTCACGGCCGAGTTGGCGGCCGGCCTGCCGGCGCTGATGCTCCTTCTCTTCGCCGGTCTCACGGCGGTCGACGCGGTCACCACGCGGGCCGGCTGCCTGGACGCGGCCCGGGAGGCAGCGCTCGCCGCCGCCCGGGGCGAACCCGGGTCGGCGGCCGGCTCCCGGTACGCCCCGGCCGGCGCCGACGTCTCGGTGACCGTGGCCGGCGACCGGGTCACCGTGACCGTCCGGGCGCCGGTCCGGAGCTTCGGTGCCCGGCTGCCCCGGCTCGCCGTGTCGGGCACCGCGGTGGCCGCCGTCGAACCAGGCGCCCCCGGACCGCAACCGTGATCGGGCGCCACGCGGCCCGTCGAATGGTCGACGGGTGCGGACACCATGGCGCCGAGCGCGGTGGGGCGACCGTGTGCCTGCTCGCGGTGGGACTGGTGCTCGTGCTGGCCGGGCTCTTCGGTGCCGCGCTCGGCGCGGCCCGGTGCGCCCGTCACCAGGCCCGGAACGCCGCCGACTTCGCGGCTCTCGCGGGCGCCGGCCGGGCGCTCGAAGGCGCCGAGGCGGCGTGTGGCCGGGCCGCCGACCTGGCGACGGCCAACGGCGGCCGGCTGACGGCCTGCCGGCTCGACGGTCTCGACGTCGTCGTGACGACGGAGGTGAAGGTCGCGCCGCTGCCCGGGCTCGGCCGCGCGGCGACGGCCACCGCCCGGGCCGGCCCAACCCGAGGCTGAGACGCCCATCGCCTTTTCCCACGTCTCGTGTCCAGACGCTGCGACACTGGACCTGCAGCGATCCACCCCGGCCGTGCCGCACAGAAGGGGAGCCCGCTATGACCGACAGGTCTGGCGTAGAAGCCTGGATCCGGGCTTATGAATCTGCCTGGCGTACGGCGGGAACGGACCAGCTCGACCGGATCTTCACCACCGACGCCACCTATCAGATGTCGCCGTTCCAGGAGCCGCATCGGGGCCTCGACGCCATCCGCGTGCTGTGGGACGCCGAACGCGCCGGGCCGGACGAGGAATTCGAGATGGACTTCCAGATCGTCGCCGTCGACGACCCGCAGGCGGTCGTACGGCTGGAAGTGCGGTACGGCGCTCCTCGCTCCCAGTTGTTCCGCGATCTGTGGATCCTCACGTTCGCCCCGGACGGCCGGTGTCTCGCCTTCGAGGAATGGCCGTTCAGCCCCGGGCCTTCCGCGCCGCACCACACACCCTGACCCTGGGCGGACTGACGACCGGCCGCGGTGTCGGGGCGGAGGCGCGTACCGCCCCGACACCACCGCGAAAAGGTCGGTCAGCGTGCCTGGAGGGCGTCCAGGCCGACCGCCATGGCGATCACGAGTCGCCGGTCGATCTGCGGGTGGTGGATGTCGACGACGTACCGGTCGCGGAGGCCCCACTTCTTGTCGACCGAGAACACCGGCTGGCCGTTCGCCACGAAGTCGAAGTGGTAGGGCAGCCAGGAGAGCGAGTCGACGAAGCGGCGCAGCAGGGCCACCGGCAGGCTGCGCTCCTGCCCGGTGATCTGCGGCAGGCCGGCCTGCTCGACGTGCCAGGTGGAGCGCAGCAGCGACTGGGCGAAGTCCTTGCGGAACAGGCCGATCGGGGTGCCGGCGTGGTCGGTCACGTCGTAGGTGGCGCCGAGGTCGAGGCGCTGCCGGGCCTTGAAGCCGAGCAGGGGGTACTGCTTGGAGTCGTCGGTGTAGATGGTCACCTGCTCCTTGAACGCGAGCCGCTTCTGCTGCGCGAACGCGAGCAGCCCACCCTCGGAGCCGTCCGGCGCCACGGAGTGGACCTCGTACTGGTTGACCATCATCCGGATCCGCTGGCGGACGATGAACCGCTGCTGGGCCTGCAAGCTGTCGAGCTGCATCTGATCTCCTTGAAGAGGTGAACGCCGGAGTTTCGCACAGCCCGACCGTCACCGTCCGCCCGCTGGCGGCGCGTTCCGACCGGTGATCCGATCGACGGCCGTCAGCTCGCCGCCTGGGCAGGTCAACGACCGCCGTCGACGGTCGCCTTCATGGCCCAGGCGTTGAGCACCTGGTGGATGCCGCGCAGCCGCTCGTTGATCTGCTCCAGGCGCTCCGCCTGGGCCAGGCCGGCCAGCGCGGCGCCCAGCGCGATCTGCTGGTCGGGGGTGAGGTTCTCCTGGTCGATCGTGTAGAGCAGGTCGACGGTCTCGGCGATCGTGTCGGCCACGGCGGTACCTCCGGCGCGAAGAAGCTCGGGGATATGGAAGCGCTCCCATGCACCAATGCCCCGATGCCGCCCCACTCATGCACCCGTCCCACCAACCAGGAGGTCAGTCCGCGGCCCGGCCCTCCTGGCGGGGCAGCGCCGCCCCGCGCCCGCCCTCGACGGCCGCCAGGTTGGCGAGGACCACGTCGAGGACCTTGACCGCGTCCGGCTTGGAGAGCGGGTTGTTGCCGTTGCCGCACTTCGGGGACTGGACGCAGGACGGGCACCCGGACTCGCACCCGCACTCGGCGATCGCGTCCCGGGTGGCGCGCAGCCAGGCGGCGGCCGTCCCGTACGCCCGCTCGGCGAAGCCCGCCCCGCCCGGGTGGCCGTCGTAGACGAAGACGGTCGGCGCCTCGGTGTCCGGGTGCAGGGCGGTGGAGAGCCCGCCGATGTCCCACCGGTCGCAGGTCGCCATCAGCGGCAGCAGGCCGATGGCGGCGTGCTCGGCGGCGTGCAGCGCCCCCGGGATGTCCGCCGCCTCGACGCCGGCAAGAGCCAGCGACTCCGGCGAGAGGGTGAACCAGACGGCGACGGTGCGCAGTTCCCGCGCCGGCAGGTCCAGCGGCCGGGTGTCGATCACCTCGCCGGTGGCGATCCGCCGCCGCTGGTAGGACACCACCTGGCTGGTCACGTCCACCTCGCCGAGGAAG
The DNA here is from genome assembly GCF_040610095.1 of Micromonospora sp. NPDC004540. NCBI lineage: Bacteria > Bacillati > Actinomycetota > Actinomycetes > Micromonosporales > Micromonosporaceae > Micromonospora > Micromonospora sp. NPDC004540. Next base: position 61,757 of record NZ_JBEXLR010000016.1, on the reverse strand, counting down.
AGCCCGACCGGCCCGGCGTCCACGTAGGAGCGGACGGACACCACGGACAGGGAGGTGACGTCCCGGGCGTGGGTGGACCAGTCCGGCTCCTCGGCGTGCACCAGTGCGCACCCGTCGGCCAGGTCGAGCGAGTCGACCACGTACGAGACGCCCTGATGGAGGTAGACCGCCCCGGAGTGGAGCAGGAAGTGGGAGGAGCCGCCGTCGACGGTGCCGAGCAGCCGGCCGGTGGACTCCTCCACCACGCAGACCGGCGCGCCGTCCTCGCCGCGCAGGTCGACCTCGGGGCGTTCCCGGTGCCGCCAATACCAGCCGGTGGGCCGCTGCCGCAGCGCCCCCGCCTCGACCAGCGAGTCGACCGTCTCCTTCGCGCCCTCGCCGAAGAGTTCCAGGTCGGCCGGGGTGAGCGGGGCCTCATGCGCGGCGCAGGCGAGCTGCGGCGCGAGCACGTAGGGGTTGGCCGGGTCGAGCACGGTCGCCTCGACTGGCCGTCCGAAAAGCGCCTCCGGGTGGTGCACCAGGTAGGTGTCGAGCGGGTCGTCCCGGGCCACCAGCACCGCGAGCGCCTCGTCGCCGGAGCGGCCGGCCCGGCCGGCCTGCTGCCACAGCGAGGCGCGGGTGCCCGGCCAGCCGCAGATCAGCACGGCGTCCAGCCCGACCAGGTCGACGCCGAGTTCCAGGGCGTTGGTCGAGGCGAGCCCGAGCAGGTCGCCGGTGAGCAGCGCGCGTTCCAGCTCGCGGCGCTCCTCGCGCAGGTAGCCGGCCCGGTAGGCGGCCACCCGGTCGCCCAGGCCGGGCACCGCCTCGTCGAGCGCCCGCCGGGCGTTCGCGGCGACCACCTCGGCGCCGCGCCGGGACCGGACGAAGGCGAGCGTGCGTACCCCCTCGATCACGCTGTCGGCGAGCAGGTCGGCGGTCTCCCGCAGCGCCGAGCGCCGGACCTGGAGAAGGTCGGCGTCGGGGGAGGGTGCGTCGGAGGAGGGCAGCAGCGGCGGTTCCCAGAGCGCGAAGGTCACCCCGCCGCGCGGCGAGGTGTCCTCGGTGACGGCCGCGACGGGCAGGCCGGTGAGCCGCCCAGCCGCCGTCGCCGGGTCGCCCGACGTGGCGGAGGCCAGCACGAAGACGGGGGTACGCCCGTAGCGCGCGCACTGCCGGCGCAGCCGCCGCAGCACGTGCGCCACGTGCGAACCGAACACGCCCCGGTAGGTGTGGCACTCGTCGACCACCACGTAGGCGAGCCGGCGCAGGAAGCCCGACCAGTGCGCGTGCCCGGGCAGGATGCCGTGGTGCAGCATGTCGGGGTTGGTCAGCACGAACCGGGAGTGCCGGCGGATCCACTCCCGCTCGGCGCGCGGCGTGTCCCCGTCGTAGGTGGCGGGGCGTACGCCCTCCAGTTCCAGGCCGGCGACGGCGCGGAGCTGGTCGGCGGCGAGCGCCTTGGTCGGGGCCAGGTAGAGCACCGTGGCGCGCGGGTCGGCGAGCAGGGTGCCCAGCGCCGGGAGCTGGTACGCCAGCGACTTGCCGGACGCCGTGCCGGTGGCCACCACCACGTGCTTCCCCGCGTACGCCAGCTCGGCGGCCTCGGCCTGGTGCCGCCACGGGGCGACCACGCCGCGCCGCGCGAACGCCGCCCGCAGGTCGTCGGGCGCCCAGCCCGGCCACGGCGCCGGCTCGCCGGCCCGGGCCGGCACCCGCTCGACGTGGGTGACCGGGTCGGCGGCGTGCCGCAGGCGCAGCCGGCGGAGCAGCTCACCCGGCGACCGGCCGGGCCCGCTACCCGCCGATACGGTGGCCGGTGACGTCACGTCCTGCACTCTCGCACTGGTGTTCGGAATTGGAAACCCGGGGGCGGGGGTATGGGGAAGGCTTCGCCGGTGACCCCGAAGGGGTCACGCGGGGGGATGGTTAGATGCCCAGGAGAGCTTACCGAGGAGGGACCGATGGAGCTGTCGCTGGCGACCCGCACCGTGGGGGAGCACACGGTGCTCGAGGTCGGCGGTGAGGTGGACGTCTACACCGCGCCGCGCCTGCGGGAACGGCTCCTGGAGCTGATCGACGGTGGTGCCCGCCGGGTCGTGGTCGACCTGGGCCGGGTGGACTTCCTCGACTCGACCGGTCTCGGCGTGTTGGTCGGCGCGCTCAAGCGGCTCCGCTCGGCCGGCGGTTCCTTCGCGCTGGTCTGCGACAAGGAGCCGCTGCTCAAGATCTTCCGGATCACCGCGCTGGACCAGGTCTTCCCGTTGCATCCCACGGTCGACGCGGCGATCAACGCCGACCCGACCGGCGCCGGCGCGTGATGGCGACCGTCAAGCTCTCCTTCTCGCCGGCCCCGGTGCACGTCCGCACCGCCCGCCTGGTCGGCGTCGCGGTGGCCCGCCGGGCCGGGGTACGCGAGGACCTGCTCGACGAGGTGCGCCTTGCCATCGGTGAGGCGTGCACCCGGGCGGTCGCGCTGCACCGGCAGTACGGGCTGCCCGACCCCGTCTACGTGGAGATGTCCGACAGCGGGGCGTACATGGTGCGGGTGGTCGACCGTGCCCCCATCGAGGCGAGCGTCGGGCTCGCCGCGCTGCCCCCGGACGAGTTGGCGAAGGAGTCGCTCAGCGAGGACGCGCTGACCACCGGGGTGGGCTTCGCCCTGCTCGCGGGCTTCGTCGAGGACCTGCAGGTCCGCCCGGTCGACGAGGGCGTCGGCACCGAGGTCCGGATGGTGTGGCCGGTCGGCCGCGCCTGACCCCGCTCCACCGCAGGCCGCGTTCCCCTCGGGGAGCGCGGCCTCGTCGTGCTGCCCGGCCCTTATATCAGATTTCTTCGCATAGCACAGTTACGAAGATCATCAGGCCACGGTGCCCCCTGCCTGTGACCCTCACCACGTCGGAGGGCTACAGTACCCGGGTTGTCAGCAAGTGACCTGTCCCGCAGCCAGCGGGAATGGGTGTTCATCGCTGGTCCGCCGGGGTGGGTTGGCGCGCGCTTGCGAGTCCGCATCCAGGCGTCGGTCCGTGCGTCTCCACTGGCCGGCGCGAGTTGTTCGGTACAGGAGGACATAGATGTCCGGGACCTTGGCCGCCGACGGCGGCGCACTGTCCCTTACCGGAGCCAACGTGACGTACGTCGTCATCGCCGCGGTCATCGCGCTGGTGGCGCTCGTCTTCGCGGCCGCCCTCACCAGGGCGGTCCTGGCGGCCGGTACGGGAACCACCAACATGCAGGAGATTTCCGGGGCGGTGCAGGAGGGCGCGTCCGCGTACCTGCTGCGGCAGTTCCGCACCCTGGCGATCTTCGTGGTGATCGCCGTCGTGCTGCTGTTCCTGCTGCCGGTGCACGACACCGACGGCAGCGAGATCCTCGTGAAGATCGGCCGGTCGGCGTTCTTCGTGGTGGGCGCGCTGTTCAGCGCGTTCATCGGCGGCGCCGGCATGTGGCTGGCCACCCGCGCCAACCTGCGGGTCGCCGCGGCCGCCCGGGAGCGGGAAGGTGGGCGCGAGGGCGCCATGAAGATCGCCTTCCGCACCGGTGGCGTGGTCGGCTTCCTCACCGTCGGCCTCGGCCTGTTCGGTGCGGCGCTGGTCGTGCTGATCTTCCGAGGCGACGCCCCGACCGTGCTGGAGGGCTTCGGCTTCGGTGCCGCGCTGCTCGCCATGTTCATGCGGGTCGGCGGCGGCATCTTCACCAAGGCCGCCGACGTCGGCGCCGACCTCGTCGGCAAGGTCGAGCAGGGCATCCCGGAGGACGACCCGCGCAACGCCGCCACCATCGCCGACAACGTGGGTGACAACGTCGGTGACTGCGCCGGCATGGCCGCCGACCTCTTCGAGTCGTACGCGGTCACCCTGGTCGCCGCGCTGATCCTGGGCCGCGCCGCGTTCGGCGAGACCGGCCTGGTCTTTCCGCTGATCATCTCCACCATCGGCGTGCTGGTCGCGATCGTGGGCGTCTTCATCACCCGGCTGCGCACCACGGACCGCAACGGTCTGACCGCGATCAACCGGGCCTTCTACCTCTCCGCGGTGATCGCCGCGGTGCTGGTGGCGATCGCCGCGTTCGCCTACCTGCCGGCGACCTTCGGTGAGCTGGAGGGCGGCCTCACCGACGTCGACCGCAACCCGCGTCTGGTGGCCATCGGCGCGGTGGTCATCGGCATCGTGCTGGCCGCCGCGATCCAGGCGCTCACCGGCTACTTCACCGAGACCAACCGGCGCCCGGTGCAGGACATCGGCAAGAGCTCGCAGACCGGCGCGGCCACCGTCATCCTGGCCGGCATCAGCGTCGGCCTGGAGTCGGCGGTCTACTCGGCGCTGCTGATCGGCGCCGGCGTCTTCGGCGCGTTCCTGCTCGGCGGCAGCTCCATCACGCTGTCGCTGTTCGCGGTGGCGCTGGCCGGCACCGGCCTGCTCACCACCGTCGGCGTCATCGTCGCCATGGACACCTTCGGCCCGATCTCCGACAACGCCCAGGGCGTGGCCGAGATGTCCGGCGACATCGACGAGCACGGCGCGCGGACGCTGACCGAGCTGGACGCCGTCGGCAACACCACCAAGGCGATCACCAAGGGCATCGCGATCGCCACCGCGGTGCTGGCGGCGACCGCGCTGTTCGGCTCGTACACCGACACGCTGCGCTCCTCGTACGAGGACGCGGGCGTGGGCGACGTCGGCGCCGAGATCCTCAACTCGCTGAACGTGGCGAACCCGCGCAACCTGGTCGGCCTCATCATCGGCGCGGCGGTGGTCTTCCTCTTCTCCGGCCTGGCCATCAACGCGGTCTCCCGCTCGGCCGGCGCCGTGGTCATGGAGGTCCGCCGGCAGTTCCGCGAGCTGCCCGGCATCATGGACCGCACCCAGCGCCCCGAGTACGGCAAGGTCGTCGACATCTGCACCCGGGACGCGCAGCGCGAGCTGATGACCCCCGGCCTGCTGGCCATCCTGGCCCCGATCGCGGTCGGCTTCGGCCTCGGCCCGGGCGCGCTGGCCTCGTACCTGGCCGGTGCGATCGGCGCGGGCACCCTGATGGCGGTCTTCCTGGCCAACTCCGGTGGCGCCTGGGACAACGGCAAGAAGCTGGTGGAAGACGGCGCTTACGGCGGCAAGGGCTCCGAGTCGCACGCCGCGACCGTCATCGGCGACACCGTCGGCGACCCGTTCAAGGACACCGCCGGCCCGGCGATCAACCCGCTGATCAAGGTGATGAACCTGGTCTCGCTGCTGATCGCCCCGGCCGTGGTGGCCTGGAGCGTGGGCGACGACAAGAACCCCGCGCTGCGGATCGCGATCGCCGTGGTGGCCGCCCTGGTCATCGTGGCGGCGGTGGTGTTCAGCAAGCGCAAGGGCGTGGCCATGGCGGACTCCGACACCGGTGCCGGCACCCCGGACCAGCACCCGGAGACGGTCAGCGCCTGACCCGGACGACGCGACGGTTCCCGGTCGGCCTCGGCCGGCCGGGAACCGTGCCGTCCGGCGGTCCCGTGCACGAAACCTGACCGGTGGCACTTCCACCGCAAGGTCGTACGCTGCTTCGCATGCGCACGCGCCGGGCGGCAACCGCCGGAAAGCTCACGGTGGTCCTGGCCACGCTGGTCCTCGTCGTCGCCGGCTGCGGCGGCCCCAGTCCGCAGGCCTGGGCAGCGTCGGTCTGTCAGGCGCTCAGCCCGTGGCGCGCCGAGATCAACAAGTTGACCAGCAGCACCCAGCAGCAGATGACCGCGCAGACCACCCCGGCGCAGGCCAAGGAGAATCTGGTCCGGCTCTTCGCCGGGGCCGAGCAGGCCAGCGAGACCGCCCGGCGCAAAGTCGAGGAGGCGGGCGTGCCGGAGACCGACCACGGCAAGGAGATCTCCGCCGGCTTCCGCGCCTCGCTCAGCAAGGTGCGGGACGCGTACGGGCGGGCCCGGGACACCATCGACCGGCTGGACACCGCCCAGGCCGGCCCCTTCTACGACGGGGTGCGGGCCGCCGTGGACACGCTCAACAAGGAGTACGACGCGAGCGCGCTGGACACCAGCAGACTCAACTCGCCCGAGCTCAAAGAGGCCTTCGACGAGGTCCCGGAGTGTCGCTGACCCCTCCCTCCCAGAACCCGGCCCGCCAGCCCTCGCTGTTCTCCACCGAGGCGGCCGATCCGTCGCTGGCGGACCTCGCCGGCCTGCTCGCCGGCCCCGGGGAGGTGGTCCGGATGGGCGGGACGGCCCGGGTCTCCGTGGTGGTGAACGCCGCCTGGCGGGTGCACGTGCTGGTGGCCGAGCTGGGCGCCCGGGGGGTCCCGGCGAGCTGGGAGCCGACCGGGGACGGGCGGCACCTGGTGCGCACCGCGTACGCCACCACGCTGGCCCCGCTCGCCCTGGCCTGGTTGCGCGGCGCGGTGAAGCGGCCCCCGCGGGCGTTCCACCTCAACGGGCGGCGGCTGCGGCTCTGGCTCGCCGCCGCGGGGGCGGCCGACCCGGCCGGGTTCCGGCTCCGGCTCGGACCGGCCGACGAGGAGTGCTGGCCGCCGGTGCGGGCCGCGCTGGCCGCCGTGGGGTTGCCGGCCGCGTTCGTGGAGGCGGACGAGGGCGGGCCGGCGTACCGGATCACCGGCCGGCGGCGGATGGCCCGGCTGGCGGAGCTGGTGGGGGACCGGCCGCGGGCCGTGCCGGCGGCCGAGTGGCCGGGGACGCACGACTGACCTTCCGGCGCAACCCCACCGGCTGTCCGATCCCGGACACGCCGTGCGGAGGTTTGCGCAGGAAAACGACCGGTGTCCCCTCCGCCATGGGTGCGTGATCGTCACAGTCACCCGCTCGGCGCCCTACCCGCGGTGTACGGTGGCGCCGTCCGGCGGGGTGCCGGCCGATGGTCGACGCAACCTGATCATTTGCCGCCCACGAAACCCGGAACGCGGACGGCGCGTTACGTTGGACATCCGGACCGCCGATGGTCCGGCAAGGTGAAACACGGCCCGAAGCGGGCATTGCGTAGGAGTGAGGTCGGGGAGAGACGTGCCGAGCAACGCTGGAACCACCCGTCTGGTCATCGTCGAGTCACCGGCGAAGGCCAAGACGATCTCGGGCTATCTCGGCCCGGGGTACGTCGTGGAGGCCAGCTTCGGCCACGTCCGGGACCTGCCCCGCAACGCAGCCGAGATCCCGGCCGCCTACGAGGACAAGCCCTGGGCCCGGCTCGGTGTGGACGTGGACAACGGCTTCGCCGCGCTCTACGTGGTCTCCGCCGACCGGAAGAAGCAGATCACCAAGCTGAAGTCGCTGGCCAAGGAGGTGGACGAGATCTTCCTCGCCACCGACGAGGACCGCGAGGGCGAGGCGATCGCCTGGCACCTGGTGGAGACGCTCAAGCCCAAGGTGCCGGTCAAGCGGATGGTCTTCCACGAGATCACCAAGCCGGCCATCCAGGCCGCGGTCGCCAACCCGCGGGAGATCGACCGCGACCTGGTCGACGCCCAGGAGGCCCGGCGCATCCTCGACCGGCTCTACGGCTACGAGGTCTCCCCGGTGCTCTGGCGCAAGGTCCGCAGCGGCCTCTCCGCCGGCCGGGTGCAGTCCGTGGCGACCCGGATCGTGGTCGAGCGGGAGCGGCAGCGGATGGCGTTCCGCACCGCCGAGTACTGGGACATCCTGGCCACCCTCGCGGTGGCGAACCCTGGTGAGGGGCCGCGCACCTTCAACGCCACCCTGATCGCGCTGAACGGCGACCGGATCGCCACCGGCAAGGACTTCGAGCCGACCACGGGCCGGGTCCGTCCCGGCGCCGGCGTGGTGCACCTGGACGAGGGCGGGGCCCGGGGGCTGGCCGCCCGGCTGGACGGGCGGCCGTTCACGGTCACCCGGGTCGAGGAGAAGCCCTACCGCCGCCGCCCGTACGCGCCGTTCATCACCTCCACGCTTCAGCAGGAGGCGGCCCGCAAGCTGCGGTTCTCGTCGCAGCAGACGATGCGCACCGCGCAGCGGCTCTACGAGAACGGCTACATCACCTACATGCGTACCGACTCGGTGAACCTGTCGGAGACCGCCATCTCGGCGGCCCGCCGGCAGATCGTCGAGCTCTACGGCGAGCGCAGCGTGCCGCCGGAGCCGCGCCGCTACACCGGCAAGGTGAAGAACGCGCAGGAGGCGCACGAGGCGATCCGCCCGGCGGGGGACAACTTCCGCACCCCGGGCGAGGTGGCCAAGGAGCTGTCCGCCGAGGAGTTCAAGCTCTACGAGCTGATCTGGCGGCGCACCATCGCCTCGCAGATGACCGACGCGGTCGGCTCCAGCGTGTCGGTGCGCATCCGGGCGCTCTCCTCCGCGAGCGAGGAGGCCGACTTCGGCGCGACCGGCAAGACCATCACCGACCCCGGCTTCCTGCGGGCCTACGTCGAGTCGAGCGACGACGAGAACGCCGAGGCCGAGGACGCCGAGCGGCGGCTGCCCACCCTGACCAAGGACCAGCCGCTGACCGCCGACGAGCTGGCCGCCCAGGGCCACCACACCCAGCCGCCCGCCCGCTACACGGAGGCGTCGCTGGTCAAGGCCCTGGAGGAGCTGGGCATCGGACGCCCGTCGACCTACGCGTCGATCATGCAGACCATCCAGGACCGCGGGTACGTCTTCAAGCGCGGCCAGGCCATGATCCCGTCGTTCCTGGCGTTCGCGGTGATCGGGCTGCTGGAGCGGCACTACCCGCGCCTGATCGACTACGACTTCACCGCCAGCATGGAGAACGAGCTGGACGAGATCGCCGGCGGTGACCACGCCGCCGTCGACTTCCTCACCTCGTTCTACTTCGGCAGCGCCAACGGCACCGGCGACCAGGCCATCGCCCACGCGGGCGGGCTGAAGAAGCTGGTCACCGAGAACCTCAGCGACATCGACGCGCGCAGCGTCAACTCGATCCCGCTCTTCACCGACGACGACGGTCGCGAGGTCGTCGTCCGGGTCGGCCGCTACGGGCCGTACCTCCAGCGGGCGCTGCCGGGCGAGCAGCCGGCGCCCCCCGCGGAGGGCGAGGAGGGCGGCGCCCAGGGCGACCGGGCGCCGATCCCCGAGGGGCTGGCACCCGACGAGCTGACCCCGGAGAAGGTGCACGAGCTGTTCCTCGGCGGCGGGGGCGAGCGCAAGCTCGGCGACGACCCGGCCACCGGCGAGCCGATCCTGCTGAAGTCCGGCCGGTTCGGCCCGTACGTGGCCAGCGGCGAGCGGAAGTCCTCGCTGCTGCGCTCGCAGTCGCCGGACAGCCTCACCCTCGACCAGGCGTTGCAGCTGCTCAGCCTGCCCCGGCTGATCGGCAGCGACCCCGAGGGCAACGAGGTGGTGGCCAACAACGGCCGCTACGGCCCGTACGTCAAGCGCGGTGACGAGTTCCGCTCGCTGGACTCGGAAGACAAGATGTTCACCGTCACGCTGGACGAGGCGCTCGCCCTGCTGGCCGCCCCGAAGACCCGGCAGCGCCGCGCCGCCGCGCCGCCGCTGCGGGAGATGGGCAACGACCCGCTCACCGAGAAGCCGCTGGTCATCAAGGACGGGCGATTCGGCCCGTACGTCACGGACGGGGAGACCAACGCCTCGCTGCGGCGCGCCCAGACCCCGGAGGCGCTGACCCTCGAGGAGGCCTCCGAGATGCTCGCCGAGAAGCGGGCGAAGGGTCCGGCGCCGAAGAAGAAGGCGGCGAAGAAGGCCGCCCCGGCCAAGAAGACGACTGCGGCCAAGAAGACTGCGGCCGCCAAGTCCACCACCGCCAAGAAGACCACCACCGCCAAGACCACCGCGACCAAGAAGGCCCCAGCCAAAAAGGCGACCCCCCCGAAGAAGGCCACCACCTCTCCGGAGTAGGTCGCCCTTCCTCGAGATCTTGGAAGGAAAGGGCCCTCCTGGGGGCCACTTCCTTCCAAGATCTTTTCTTTGTCCACAGGGGCGGCGGAGATAGGCGCGCCGGGGGCAGGTTGGTGGGGTGGGGACTTCCTGGGCGGAGTTGCGGCGGGCGGTGCCGGGAGCTGACGCTGACGAGCTGACCTGGTTGCTCTTCCGGCAGGACGACGTGATCAGCCTCGGGCAGGCGCGGGAGCACCTGACCCGCAAGGCGATCCGGCACCGAGTGGCGACCGGTCGCTGGCGTCAGGCGCACCGTGGGGTCCTGGTCGCGCACAACGGCCCGATCGCCCCGGCCCAGCTGCGGTGGATCGCCGTGCTGGCCGCCGGTCCCACCGCGCTGCTGGGCGGGCTCACCGCCGCTCAGGCGGGCGGGCTGCGCGGGTTCCCTGACCGGGTCGTGCACCTGCTGCTACCGGCGGCCCGTCGTCGTGCCCCGCTGCCGACGGGTGTTCGGGCGCACCGGACGACCCACCTACCCGACCGGGATGTGGTGCTGCTCGGGCAGCCACCCCGGACGGCGGCCGCCCGGTCGATCGTCGACGCGGCCCAGTGGGCGCTCACCGACGGGCAGGCCCGGGCCGTCGTCGCGGCGGCCTTCCAGCAGCGGCTGGTCGGCGGTGACGACCTGCACGAGGTCGTCGACCGGATGCCGCGCCTCCGCCGGCGCCGGCTGATTCTGACCACCGCGACCGACGCCGCCGGTGGCGCGCACTCGCTGGGTGAGCTGGACCTGCTGAGCCTGGTCCGCCGGGCGGGGCTCCCGGAACCGACACGTCAGCAGGTCCGGCGGGATGCGACCGGCCGGCGTCGGTACCTGGACGCGTACTTCGAGGAGTGGCGGGTGCACGTCGAGGTCGACGGTGGCCAGCATCTCGACCCCGCCCACGCCTGGGCCGACATGCGTCGGCAGAACGACCTCTGGGTGGAGGGCGACCGCGTCCTCCGGTTTCCCTCCTGGGCCCTGCGCGCAGCCCCCGAGGCGGTCGTCGCCCAACTCCGCGCCGCCCTCCGTGCCGCCGGCTGGCGGGGCTGACGGCTCGCCGAGATTTTCCGGGGGGCTAGGTGCCTAGAACCTGCTCCAGGTAGGGGTTGGTGAAGCGGTGGTCGGGGTCGAGGCGGTTGCGGACCGTCAGGAAGTCGGCGAACTTCGGGTACGCCGTGGCCAGTGACTCCGCGGTTCGCCAGTGCAGCTTGCCCCAGTGGGGGCGGCCGCCCAGCTCGGTGGCCACCTCCTCGAACGCCCGGAAGTACGGCTCGTACGGCGTCCCCACGTACTGGTGGATGGCGACGTACGCGGAGTCCCGCCCGTATCCGTGGGAGAGCCAGATGTCGTCGGCGGCGCTGAACCGCACCTCGACCGGGAACAGCACCTTGAACGGCAGCCGGTCCACGATCTTCCGCAGCTCCGCAAGTGCGGTGGGCAGGGCGACGCGCGGGAGCGCGTACTCCATCTCCACGAAGCGGACCCGGCGCGGTGTGCAGAAGACCCGGTCGGAGCGGCCGGTGTAGGTGCGTTCGGTGAGCGCCCGGGCGGAGATCGCGCTGATGCCGGGGGCGAGCGCCGGCACGGCGCGACCCAGCCGGCAGGCCCCGGCGAAGACGGTGTTGGAGAGGAACTCGTCGTCCAGCCAGCCGCGCCAGCGGGGCAGCGGCCGGTCGTCGGCGGGTACCCGGTCGTTGGCCTTGACCTGCACCCGGTCGGTGTACGGGAACCAGTAGAACTCGGCGTGGTCGTGCCGCTCGACCAGGCCGGGCAGGTCGTCGAGCACCGCGGCGAGCGCGGCCGGCCGCTCGTGCGCGCGGAGCACGAAGGCATCGACGCAACGCAGCGTGACCTCGACCAGCACCCCGACGGCGCCGAGCCCGACCCGGGCGGCGGCGAACACTTCGCGGTGCTCGTCGGCGGAGCAGCGCAGCACCTCGCCGGTCCCGGTGACCAGGGTCAGCGCGGTGACGAAGGTGGACAGGCAGCCGAGCTTCCCGCCGGTGCCGTGGGTGCCGGTGTTGAGCGCCCCGGCGATCGTCTGCGCGTCGATGTCGCCGAGGTTGGGCAGCGCCAAACCGTGGCCGGCGAGCAGGTCGTTGAGGGTGTGCAGGGTCATTCCGGCCGGTACGGTGACCAGGCGGCGAGCGGGGTCGACGGTGACCCCGGTGTCCAGGTCGGCGAGGTCGAGCCGGTGCCCGTCGGCGACGGCGGTCCCGGTGAAGGAGTGTCCGCTGCCCACCGCCCGGATCGTCCGGCCGGCGTCGGCGGCGTGGCGGACCGCCTCGGCGACCTCCTCGACTGTGCGGGGGCGCACCGTCAGGGCGGCGGTGCTGCGCTGGTTGCCGGCCCAGTTGGACCAGGCGGCTGCCGTGCCGACCATGGGATGCTCCTCGACGTGAATATGAACTGACTTCATATCAGGAACGTTGTACCTGGTAAATACCGCAATCGAGCCCGGCTCGTTGTACCGGTAGTCACAGACTCGTGACGTGCAGATATGTTCATCCGTCGAAGGGGGGTGGCGCCGAGTGTCCACACCAGCCGCCACGACCGGGCCGCTGCGTCGGGTACCGGTGCAGGGTCGAAGTGTCGCGCGGGTCCAGCGGATGCTGGACGCCTGCGCCGAGCTCGTCGACGAGGTGGGGTACGAGGGCTTGACCACGACCCTGCTCGCCGAGCGTGCCGAGGTGGCGATCGGGTCGGTCTATCAGTTCTTTCCGGACAAGCGGGCGATCGTGCAGGCGCTCACGCTGCGCACGATGGAGTCCTATCTCCAGCGGCTCGACGAGCGGTTCGCCTCCGCCGACCTGACCCACTGGTGGGACGGTGTCGACGCGGCGATCGACGAGTACATCTCGATGCACCGCACGGTCCCCGGGTTTCGTACCCTGCACTTCGGCGACGTGGTCGACCTGCACCTGCTCGACGAGCAGCGGGACAACAACGGGGTGATCGCGGATCAACTCGCCCGGGTGCTCACGGAGCGTTTCGGCCTGGCCGGTGTGCCCGACCTCCGGTTCCACCTGGAGGTCGCGGTGGAGGCCGCCGACTCCCTGATCAAGCTGGCGTTCCGCCGGAAGACCGAGGGCGACGAGCGGGTGCTGGTCGAGGCGAAGGCGCTCATCCGGGAGTACCTGCACCGGCAGGTCGACGCCCGGACGGAGGCCGTCCAGCAGGGCTGAGCAGGACGTCACCGCCGCGGTGTCGGCGGTGACGGCAAGGGTGCGATGCCCGGGGTGCGACCGGGGCAGGACGCCGAGCGGCGGGTTCCCGAGGTGCGCCGGGGGGCCCGCCGTCACCATCTAGAGGAACGCGTGGCCCTCGCCCCGGTAGGTCGGCACGGTGGCCACCACACTGTCGCCGTCGACCAGATGCACCTCGTTGACGTGCTCGCACAGCTCGCCGGCCTTCGCGTGGCGGAACCACACCCGGTCGCCGATCCGCAGTGCGGTCGCCACGTCGCCGGCCAGCGGGGTCTGCACCTCGCCCGCGCCCTCCGCGCCCAGCAGCTTCAGCCCGGCCGGCAGCCACGGCCGGGGGAGCCGGCTGTCGGCGGCCGGGCCCGAGGCGATCCAGCCGCCGCCGAGCACGGTGGCCAGCCCGGGCCCCGGGCGCCGGACCACCGCGCAGGCGAAGAACGCCGCAGGGGTCGGTCGCCAGGCACGGTACGCGTCGAAGAGCGTCGGCCCGTACAGGCCGGAGCCCGCGGTGACCTCGGTGACCGCGGGGTCGGCGCTGGTGGCGGCCACGCTGCCGGTGCCGCCGCCGTTGACGAACTCCAGGTCGGCGTGCTCGCGTACCGCGGCGACGGCGGCCGCCCGGCGGGCCAGCAGTTCCCGGTACGACCCGCGCTGGGTGACCCGGATGGCCGTGCCCAGCACCGCCTGCCCGGGCGGGGCGTCACCGAGGCCGGCGATCTGCGCCTCGTACGACATGAGGCCGACCAGCCGGAAGCCCGGCCGGCCGGCCACGGCGGCGGCGAGCGTGCCGGCCGCCCCGGCGCTGTGCACCGGGGAACGCCGCACGCCGACGTGCACCCGGCCGCCCAGGGGCCGCCAGGAGGCGTCCAGTTCGAGGCAGACCCGCAGCGCCGGCCGGCGTGCGGGCGGGCAGACCTGGTCGACCAGGTCGAGCTGCCCGGCGTCGTCGACCATCAGGGTCACCGCGTCGGCCAGCGCCGGGTCGGCGGCCAGTTCGGCGAGCGCCCGCCGGTCGGCGGTCGGATAGGCGACCAGCACGTCGTCGCTGACGCCGCTGCGGGCGAGCCAGAGCGCCTCGGGGAGAGTGAACGCCATCACGCCGCGCCAGCCGGGCCGACCCAGCGCCCGGGTCAGCAGCTCGCGGACCCGGACCGACTTGCTGGCGATCCGGACCGGCTTGCCGGCGGCCCGGTCGACCAGCGCGTCGGCGTTGGCCTCGAAGGCGGAGAGATCGACCACGGCGTACGGCGGGTCGAGGTGTGCGGTCGCCCGGTCGAGGCGATCGCGAAGTTTGTCACGGTCGATGGCCACGTCTGCACGCTAACTGTCTGGACGCCAATGCGAAATACCCTCGCGTCTGTCCGGGCTGCGGGCGGTGGTTCCGGCGGCCTAGGCTCGCGAGCAGGCGAATGTCGCGGAGGGGGACGCATCTCGCCGCGACTAGAGTGTTCCACCGGGAGGGCCCAACTCTGGGCCGGCACGTGGAGGTACGGCCATCGAAAGCCAGAACAACGGCGAGTCGCCCGGCGTGTCGTCGCCTGCGGCCCAGGCCGACCGCTCCGGCGCCGCCGCAATCCGGTCGGTGCTGCGCATCCGGCCGTTCCGCCGGCTCTGGATCGTGCTCGGCGTCGCCTCCTTCGGCGACTGGCTCGGCCTGCTCGCCACCGCCCTCTTCGCCGCCTCTCAGGTCTCCGGCAGCACCGCCCAGGGTGCCGCCTTCGGCGGCGTGACCGCGATCCGGCTGCTCCCGGCGCTGGTGCTCGGTCCGGTGGCGGGCGTCCTCGCCGACCGGTTCGACCGGCGGTGGACGATGGTCATCTGCGACCTGCTGCGCTTCGTGCTCTTCGCCTCCATCCCGCTCTACGCGCTCACCGGCGCCGCAGGCGGGCTGGTGGTCGGCTGGGCGTTGATCGCCACGTTCCTGATCGAGTCGCTCACCCTGCTGTGGATCCCGGCCAAGGAGGCCGCGGTTCCCAACCTGATCCCGCGCACCCGGCTGGAGACGGCCAACCAGCTCACGCTGATCACCACGTACGGCCTGACCCCGGTGGCCGCGGCCATCGCCCTGGCCGTGCTCGACCGCGGGGTACGCGGGGCGGTCGGCGGCGAGCTGCCCGACTGGGCCGAGCCGGCCCAGCTCGCTCTCTGGTTCAACGCCTTCTCCCGGCTGGCCACCGCGCTGGTGGTGGCCTTCGGGATCAAGGAAATCAGCGACGCCCAGCGCGGCGAGACGGAGCGCGTCGAGCAGAGCATGTTCCGCCAGTTCGCCGACGGCTGGAAATACATCGGCCAGACCCCGCTGGTACGCGGCCTGGTGCTGGGCATCTTCGGCGCCTTCGCGGGCGGCGGCATCGTGGTCGGCACGGCCAAGTTCTTCGCCAACTCCCTCGGCGCCGGTGACGCCGCCTTCTCGCTGCTCTTCGGCGCGATCTTCGTCGGCCTGGCGCTCGGCATCGGGCTCGGGCCGATGATCGTCCGGGAGATGTCCCGGCGCCGCTGGTTCGGCATGAGCATCGTGCTGGCCAGCGCCTCGGTGCTGGTGCTCGCCTTCGCCATCCACCTGTCCATGGCGATGCTCGGCGCGATCCTGGTCGGCGCGGGCGCCGGCATGGCTTTCCTGGCCGGCACCACGCTGCTCGGCGGCGAGGTCGCCGACGAGGTGCGCGGCCGGGTCTTCGCCGTGGTGCAGATCGGCACCCGGCTGGTGCTGATCCTGGCCATCGCGCTGAGCAGCCTCCTGGTCGGCGTCGGCGGCTCGCGCCAGCTGACCATCGCCGACCTGGGCATCTCGGTTTCGTCGACCCGCCTGCTGCTGCTCGTCGCGGGCGCCGCCGGCATCTTCGCCGGGATCAGCGCCTTCGGCCAGATGGACGACAAGAAGGGCGTGCCGGTCCTGGCCGACCTCTGGGGCTCGATCCGGGGCCGCCCGCTCATGCCGTCGGAGCCCTTCGTCTCCAACGGCCTCTTCGTGGTCTTCGAGGGTGGCGAGGGCGCCGGCAAGTCCACCCAGCTCGCCGCGCTCGCCGACCGGCTGCGCGAGCAGGGCCGGGACGTCGTGGTCACCCGTGAGCCGGGCGCGACCGGCATCGGCGAGCGGATCCGCTCGCTGGTGCTGGAGACCTCCGGCGACGAGGCGCCCTCGTCGCGCGCCGAGGCGCTGCTCTACGCCGCCGACCGGGCGCACCACGTGGCCTCCGTGGTCCGGCCGGCCCTGATCCGCGGCGCCGTGGTGATCAGCGACCGGTACGTCGACTCGTCGCTGGCCTACCAGGGTGCCGGACGGACCCTGCCGGTGCAGGAGGTCTCCTGGCTCTCCTCGTGGGCCACCGGCGGGCTCAAGCCCGACCTGGTGGTGCTCCTCGACGTCGAGCCGCACACCGGCCGGTCCCGGGTCGACTCCCGCAACCAGGGCGCCGACCGGCTGGAGGCCGAGTCGCTCGCGTTCCACGAGCGGGTCCGATACGCCTTCCTCGACCTGGCCGCCGCCGACCCCAAGCGCTACCTGGTGCTCGACGCCTCCCGCCCGGTCGAGGAGATCACCGCGGCGGTCGCCCGGCGGGTGGACGAGTTCCTCGTCGACCCGGCCGGCATCGTGCACCCGCGCCCGGCCCAGGGCCCCGACACCACGGTCCAGCCCGAGTTATCCGACGCGGAGCTGGTGACGATGGAACGCCCGCCACGATGACGGACGTCTTCGCCGACCTGGTCGGGCAGGACGAGGCGGTGGCCACCTTGCGCCGGGCCGCCGCCTCGGCCGCCGCCCTGCTGCGCGCCGCCGCCCCGGTGGCGGCCGGCGGAGCGGGCCCGACCGGCGGCGACGACGCGCTCGACGCGCTCGCCGAGGAGTTCGACGAGACGGGCGTCGCCACCGGCCAGGGCC
Source organism: Micromonospora sp. NPDC004540 (assembly GCF_040610095.1). Classification (NCBI taxonomy): domain Bacteria; kingdom Bacillati; phylum Actinomycetota; class Actinomycetes; order Micromonosporales; family Micromonosporaceae; genus Micromonospora; species Micromonospora sp. NPDC004540. The sequence goes on along the minus strand of NZ_JBEXLR010000016.1, from coordinate 44,850 downwards.
TCGGCCCGGAGGGTGCCGGTCCCGGCGCGGGGATGACCCACGCCTGGATCTTCACCGGGCCGCCCGGCTCCGGCCGGTCGGTGGCCGCGCGCGCCTTCGCCGCCGCGTTGCAGTGCGTGCACGGCACCGGCTGCGGCCGCTGCCCCGGCTGCCACACCACGCTGGCCGGCACCCACGCCGACGTCCGGCTGGTGGTGCCGGAGGGACTCTCCATCGGGGTGAGCGAGATGCGGGCGCTGGTGCTGCGGGCGGCCAGCACCCCGTCCGGCGGCCGCTGGCAGATCGTCATCATCGAGGACGCCGACCGGCTCACCGAGGCCGCCGGCAACGCGCTGCTCAAGGCGATCGAGGAGCCGCCGCCGCGTACCGTCTTCCTGCTCTGCGCCCCCTCGACCCACCCGGACGACATCTCGGTGACCATCCGGTCGCGGTGCCGGGTCGTGCCGCTGCGGCAGCCGCCGGCCGGCGCGGTGGCCGAGGTGCTCGTACGTCGGGACGGCATCGCTCCCGACGTGGCCGAGTGGGCCGCCGCAGCGGCGCAGGGGCACGTGGGTCGGGCCCGGCGGCTGGCCCGCGACCCGGAGGCCCGGCAGCGCCGCGACGCCGTGCTCGCCGTGCCCCGCCGGCTGACCGGGGTCGGGGCCGCGTTCGACGCCGCCTCCGCGCTGATCGAGGCGGCCGAGGCGGAGGCCGCCGCGGCGGTCGCCGAGATCGACGAGGCGGAGAAGGCCGCGCTCCAGACCGCGCTCGGCGCGGGCGGCACCGGCCGGGGCGCGGCCGGGGCCATGCGCGGCGCCGCCGGGCAGCTCAAGGACCTGGAGAAGCGGCAGAAGTCGCGGGCCACCCGGGCCCAGCGCGACGCGCTCGACCGGGCGCTGGTCGACCTGGCCGGCTTCTACCGGGACGCGCTGACCATGGCGCTGCGCGCGCCGGTCGCCCCCGTGCACACCGACACAGCGGCGCTGGCCGGGGCCGGCGCGCAGAAGTGGGACGCCGAGGGGGCGCTGCGCCGGCTGGAGGCCGTGCTGGAGTGCCGGGCGGCCATCGAGGCGAACGTCAAGCCGCGGATCGCGGTGGAGGCGATGATGCTCGCCCTGTGGCGGGGCTGACCACCGCCCATCGAGGTTTTCCACAGGGCATCGACAGGCTTTGTTGACTGGGGTACGGTCCGGTGTGGCCGCGTGGTGACGGTGGCGGCACGCTCAGTGACGGGGTCAGTCGGGAGGAGTCCGCCGATGCCACGGGGGGAGATCGACGAGGCCTGGATCGAGGAGGCGGTGCGACGCTACCGCCGGATCGAGACCCTCCAGGCCGAGTTCGACCGGGCGGTGGCGACGGTCGAGGTCACCGTCCGCTCGCCGGACGGCCTCGTCGAGGTGGTGGTGACCGCCGGCGGACGGATCACCGACGTGCGCTTCCTCGGCCCGCTGCACCAGCGCAGCCCCCGGGACGTCGCCGGGTCGGTGCAGGCCGCGGTCACGGCGGCCGCCGACGCGGCGCAGTGGGCCCGGGAGAAGCTGCGCAACGAGACCTTCGCGGCCTACCGGCCGCTGGCGGGAGCCTGACATGGACACGTTGCGCGCGCTGGCCGCCCGCCTCGACGAGGCCGGCGCGACCCTCGCCACGCTGGCCCGCACGGTGACCGCCACCGATCCGCCCCACCCCGCGTTCGGCGCCCAGGCGGCCGGGCGGCCCGGCGAGGTCGGCCGGGCCCTGCACCGGCAGTGGACCGCCGCCACCGGCGACCGGGCGCGCGAGGCGCAGGCCGCCGCCACCCGGCTGGCCGCCGCCGCGGCCGCCCTGCGCAGCGCCGCCGACCGCTACCCGGCGACCGACGACTCCGTCGGGCGGCGGCTGGCCCGGGAGGCCTGATGGACGCCCTCGACCGCCTCGCCGAGCCGGGTCTCGACCTGCTCGACCGGGTCGACGCGCTGCTCGCCGCCGGCGCGCCCGAGGGCCACCGGCTCTGGCCGCTGCTGCGCCGGATGCAGGTGCTCCCCGGCGCGGCCGTGCGCGAGTTCCTCGACCTGCACCCCGCGCCGCTGGCCGGCGCCGGCCACGCCGTGCGCCGGCTCGTCGGGGGATACGACGACACCTGCGCCCTGCTCGCCGACCCGGTCGCCTGGTCCGGGCCGGCCGCCACGGCCTACGACGAGGCCCGCACCGCCCTGCTCCGGCACCTCGACGAGGGGGCCGAGAGCCTTGTCGGGCGGCTGGAGTCGACCGCCGGCTACGCCGACGCGCTGGCCGACTGGGTGGAGGGAAGCCGGGTCGCGCTGGCCCGGGCGCTGGCCGAGGCGCTGCGCTCGGCCGAGGCGGTCACCGTGCACGCCGCCACCCGCCCGGGCGCCGACGTCGGCCGGTCCGGGGCGCTCGCGGCCGCCGAGATCGCCACCCGGGTGCTCGGCGTGCTCGGCGTGGCCTACGACGGCGCGGAGACGCTGCTGCGCCAGTGGGCGCCGAGCCTGGCCGAGACGACCTGGCGGGATCGCGCCACGACCGCGCCCCACTACGGCGGCACCACCCGGATCGGGCACTGACCGGGGGCCTGCGGGTCCACGGCGTCGCACGCCGAACCGGCCGTGACCGGGCTCCGGCGGCGACGCCGTGGCCTTCCCCTGCACCCCCCGCAGGCATGGCTTCACTCAACGCGGTCGACAGCCGTTTGTCCCGTAGCTGACTCATGTTTCAGCCGTCCGGGCGAGGATCAACCACACGAGGGGTCGGAGTCGGTTCGGTCGAGTCGACAATCATGGATCGCTGCGCCGGGTGACCGGACGGCGACGGCCGGCCGGTCCGGAACCGTCCGGAGGTCGTAGGGTGGTGGGCATGGGCATGCTCTGCGCGGTCAGTTTCAACCGGTACGGGCGCCTCTACTACCTCGACCCGGGTGAGCTGCGCCCGCAGGTGGGCGACAAGGTGCTGGTGCCCACCGACGAGGGACCCGAGGTGGCCGAGTGCGTCTGGGCCGCGCAGTGGGTCAGCGAGGACACCGAGGGCTTCCCCCGGCTCGCCGGCCTGGCCGGGGACGAGGACCTGCGCCGTGACGAGTTGCTGCGCCGGCGCAAGGCCGACGCCAAGGTGGCCGCCAAGCGGCTGATCCGCGAGCACGGCCTGCCCATGAAGGTGGTGGCGATCGACCACGTGTTCGCCACCCCGGAGACCGGCAGCGACCGCACGACCGTCTACTTCACCGCGCCGCACCGGGTGGACTTCCGCTCCCTCGTCCGCGACCTGGGCGCGACCCTGCACTGCCGGGTCGAGCTGCGCCAGCTCTCCGCCCGCGACTCGGCGCGGGTGCAGGGTGGCATCGGCTCGTGCGGGCGGGACCTGTGCTGCGCCACCTTCCTCACCGACTTCGAGCCGGTGACCATCCGGATGGCCAAGGACCAGGACCTGCCGCTCAACCCGCTGCGCATCTCGGGCGCGTGCGGCCGGCTGATGTGCTGCCTCAAGTACGAGCACCCGCTCTACCAGCGGTTCCAGGAGTCCGCGCCGGCGATCGGCAGCCGCGTCTCCACCCCCGAGGGCGACGGCAAGGTCGTCGGCCACAGCGTCCCCCGCGACTCGGTCACCGTCCGCCTCGACGCCGACGGCTCCCGCTGCTCGTGCAGCCGCGCCTCGGTGTGCGCCCCCCGCCAGGCGCACGACCAGCACTACTCCTGACCGGTTTCGCGCCTGCCTCCGGTCGGGCCTGGTCACTTGCGTTGATCATGAGGTTAGCGGCGAGTTTGATCTCTTTTCGTGCCGCCAACCTCATGATCAACCGTGGGTGAGGATGGGCGGGGTCAGCGGAGAACGATGGGGGGCTCGGCCAGGCGGGGGGTCAGGGGGGCCTTCGGGAGAATCCAGCTGGACGTGGGGGACTGGTCGGGGTTGAGGTCCCAGGCGTGGGAGACCTTGTCCACCGCGATCGGGTAGATGGTCAGGGTGCCGTCCGGGTCGATGCGGAACCGGAGGAACGACTTCGAGTCCTCGATGCCCTGGCCGGCGAAGAGCTCGTTGACGTTCACTCCGAACGACCCCGCCACCAGCAGGTAGAGCGCCACCAACTGGCTGGCGACCAGCCCGCTCACCGGCCCGTACAGGACGGCCGCGGCGGCCGCCGGCAGCGGCCACGGCCAGTCGTAGAACGGCAGCTGGAGCCAGAGCCAGGTGCCGCCGGCGGCCAGCGCCACGTGCGCCAGCCCGTGCGTCACGCCGAGGATCCAGTGCCGGGCGTGCCGCTTCCCGCCGGAGCTGGGTGGCTTGGCGAAGAACGCCGCGCTCAGCAGGGTCACCACCAGCATGATCACCAGCGGGACGCTGAACAGCCGCTGCTCGGTGGTGCCCACCTGGTTCGCCGTCACCCCGGCCATGGCCAGCATGAGCAGCGTGTGCAGGGTGCCCAGCAGGGTCGTGAAACCCGGATTGCGGAACGGCAGCCGGGCGAAGATCCCCCAGCCGTACCGCCGGGAGCGGGCCTTGTCCGGATAGCGGGCGGCCAGCTCGTACTCGCGGGTGCGGCTGGACCGGCGGGCCAGGGTGTCCCGCGGCGGCACCTGCAGCCGCTCGGGCAGCTGGTGCGTCGGGTAGAGGTAGGCGCCGCCGCCCCCGGAGGTGATCAGCTGCCGCTCCGGCCCGGTGTAGCGGGCGTAGTGGTGCAGGTCGCCGGAGACCAGCAGCCGCACCTGCGCGCCGGTGGGCGCGACGATCGTACGGATGAAGTAGTCGATCGAGTCGTAGGCGGTGGGATGGTCGTGGGCCTTCACCCAGGTGGGGGCCGGCACCGCCAGGATCACCTTCGATTGCGGGGTGAGCTTCCGGGCCACCTCGTCGAAGTAGGTGAGCTGCGGATCGTCCAGGTATGACCCGGACTGGTCGTCGAGGCCGAGCAGCCACCAGCCCGCCGGCAACTCCACCGCGAAGTACGAGCGGGACTGGCCGGTGCCCCAGCCCGCGAAGTGCCGGTCCCGGGACCGGACGAACAGCCGCAGGAACGCGGTCAGCCCGTCGTACCAGTCGTGGTTGCCGGGCACCGCGAAGAGCGTCGGCCGCTGCGGCGGCGCGATCGGCAGCGCCGCCTGGTACGGCCCCTTGCACCGGTCCTCGTACGCCTCGTAGGCCGCCGACGGGTAGACCTGGTCGCCCCCCATCACCAGGGTCTGCGCCCGGGGCAGCCGGTGCCCGTCCACCTCCAGCTCCGGCTGGGCCAGCAGGTACGCCACCGAGTACGTGGCGTCGAAGCCGTCGCCCAGGTCGGCCACGTAGTCCAGCCACAGCCCGCCGTCCGGCCCCACCTGGCGGAACGTGTCATCATCGAACGCGTTCTGCAGCTCGCGCTTGTCCAGGTACGCCCCGAACAGGATCGCCAGCAGGGTCCGCAGGCCGGTGCTGATCAACAGCAGCGGCGCGAGCCAGGGGACCGGCTTGCGCGGGGTGAAGCCCAGCTCCAGGGGGTCCAGGCTGCGCGGACGTCGGGTGGCCCGCTCGCCGGGGTGCGCCTCGGGGATCGGCTGCTGCGGCGGTACGTGATCGTCACTCACCCGCCGCAGGGTAGTCCTGACCGAGCGCGAAGTCTCTCCCGCGCACGTACCGAAACTCCCGGATGTCCGGATCGGAGGGGAGGGGGATCCCGTTCGGCGTCCGGCCGGGTGTGCCGTACACTTGACGATCGTTGCCGCCTTAGCTCAGTCGGCTAGAGCGACGCACTCGTAATGCGTAGGTCGACGGTTCGATTCCGTCAGGCGGCTCGGTGCAGAAGCCCAGGTCATCGGCCTGGGCTTCGCCGTTTTCCGAGGTCGATCACGCCGCCGTTTGTGGTGCCAGTCCGCAAATAGTCCGCGTCCCGTGCCGCGACCGCCTCGTCCAGCCGGTTTGCGACCGCGTCAAGGCGGCCCGCAAGGCGGGCCGCGCCGGCTCGGCCCCACCCTGCTGACGAGCTCCGGCCGGCATCGGCCGGGCCGGCCGGCCAGGCTTGGGAGTCGCAGGACTCCGTAGGCCTCGGGGCTCCGCCCCGACGTCCGACAACCACCGACAGGCTGACCAGAGGTGCGACTGCCTTACCAGGCACCCGCGATATTTTTCTAATCCCAAGGCCGCGGCTTCGGCTCCTGCCGGGCACAGGTGCTTTCCTTCGGACATCAAGGGTGGTTGATACACTCCGCGCCCATGGAGAAGCGCTACGCAGCAGCGACCCTGTCCCTGTCCCTCGCGGCACTTCTCACCGCCTGCACCAGCGGCGCATCGCATGACGAGCAGATGAAGTACCTGGACAAGATGGCTCAGCGTGGGGTCGAGGCGCATGCCGTGTTGAAGAGCCAGGGAGGCGCCGGCGACCCGGATAAGTGCGAAGGCATCTACGGACTCTACAATGGACGCCACGGAAACGACGCGCCTGACGTCGGGAGCTACGACGAAAAAGTCGCCTTGCTGGAAGAAGGCGAAGGGTTGTTCATGAACAGATGCATGAACGGCGCGCCGTCGTCGGCACCGGCCCCCCGAGCCACTCCCATCGGCTGACGCCACCGCCCGACCGGTGGACGGTCCGGATCTGGTCCGCAAGAGGCCCACGGATGGCAGGGGAATGCTGAGAGATGTTGAGAGCCCTTTCCGCTGCTAGAAGCGCCATTGGCGCAGGCTGTCGGATCGCCCACTTTGATCTCGTAATGCGTAGGTCGACGGTTCGATTCCGTCAGGCGGCTCCATAGAGAGGCCCAGGTCACCGGCTTGATCGCCGACCATGACCTGGGCCTTTGCTTGTCGTCGCGAGGCCGAGCAGCCAAGCGAGCAGCCAACCTACTCACCCGACCACAGTCGCGGTCATGTAAGGCCTCGTCCGAGACCGCCGTGTCAACCATCAACCGGGCGCAGGACAGCCGGCTGCCGGCGATGGCGGGCCTCACAGATGCATGACGGATCGACGTCAGATGTTGGGTGACATGCTCGGCTAGACGATCATCTTCGGAGCGAGGACGGCGGTCGGGCCGGGTCGGGGTCTTCTGCCGCTGCTGGCCCGTTGATCGCCACTCTTACTGTAGGCCGTCGACGGGCGTTGACCGTCGACCGCTGATAGGACTGCCTAGGGGAGTTGATCCGTGGCGAAACGGAAGGCCAGCGCCACCGCTCCCGCTGACACCGGTTGGTGGAGATTGGGGCTGACGGCCTCAGTGTTTCTCCTGCTCGGTGTGGCCCTGGTGGTTGGCTCCATCTCGTACCGGTGGCAGTTGTCGGAGCGGGCGGAGCGGCTGCGGAGCGAGGGAGTTCCCGTCACCGCCACGGTCACCGACCGAGCTGGTGGTGGCGGCCGTGGCAGCGGCATCGATCGCATCGAGATCTACTACATGTACGGGCCGGCGCAGAATCACACGTGGATCCCTTGCGCTGGGGTGACCGGCTGCCACAGCACCCCAAAACCGGAAATGACCGTGTGGGTCGATCCGGCAGAGCCCGAGCGGTTCGTGGCCGAGAACGGGCACAGCGATGGTTCGCTGTCCTTCCTGATGTCCTGGACAACCATTCCGATGGGCGGGGTGTTCGCGGCCGTAGGCGGTGCGCTCCTCGGCCTCGTCCTTCATGCCAAGTGGAGTGAAAGGGCCAGAGCCAACCAGCCCAGGCAGGACCGCCGTGGCCGTGGCGGTCGACGCCGCTAGCAGGTCTGCGACGTTCTAAAGCCTGGCAAAGGCACCGTTCAAAGCTTGAGGCTGAGGATCTCTCGATTCATTTTCACCGCTTCCTCGTCCCGGTCGCACAGCAGCAGCACCTTGAACGGGACGCCCTTGCCGTGCGGTCGACCGAGCGGGCTAGCCCAGGTGCGAGCGGCCTGCGACAGGACCCTAAACAGCGTCTGCCGCTCGTCAGGGCTGCTGGACACGAGCAGTGGCGCACGCTCCACCACGATGAGGTAGGCCGCGGCGGGCAGCCAGCTCAGGTCACGGAGGCAGTCGGACAACGCGTCCCAATTCCAGCCGAAATGGCCGGGAAAGAGCAGCGCATCGGAGAACTCGTAGAAGACAAGGTCCGCATCCGTCATCTTCGCCCCGTCCAACCGGGCGACAACCAGCTTTCCCGCTTCCGGCACGATCGCCCCGACCTGGACAACCGTTCCACGCGAGCACACCGTCAGCGGATCGCCAGAGCCGTTCCACCAGTCACTCATGGTTGGTGATCACCAGCCCAGTGCCGGCTCGCCCATGACCTGGCCTCCCACGGCTGCGGCAAGGTCGTGCGCAACCTTCGGTTGTGCGGGGTGCACGTGTACGTAGACGCTGTGGCCGGCCGGTGCTGGAGCGTGCCAGAGTTCGGCGCCGTTGATGGCGAGTTCGAACCCGCTGCGGTTGTGCTCGCTTGGCCAGCACGTCTGCCACGAGATCCATGCGGGGTCCGTGCCAGCCGCTGCGAGGACGGCGTCGGCCGAGGTGCTCGGCAGCGGGTACTCGGGCGTGGAGACCAAAGCGCCGAACGGTGGCAGTTGACGGAGCGCTGCCACGACCTCGGTCGTCAGGTCCGTGATCAGGTACCCGCTGCCGTCACGGTGCCGACTCGGCCGGTCGTCAGGCGGTAGATGTGGCTCCAGAACGTCTCTTAGCTGATTGAGCAAGCGTGCCGGGATGGATAGGGACACGGACGCGGGTCCGATGCCCAGGTACCGGACCAACCCATGGGTATTGGTCTCTGCACGCCCGAGGGCGTCTTGGGGACAGCGGCAGCCGATCGACCTGCGGGCCAGCAGACGCTGGGACATCGCATACGCGACGTCAAGGTCATCACTGGTGTGTATCCGGTAGACGGCCGAGTTCCCCACGGATCGCAGTCTCTCAGCCGCGCGCACAGAACCCGAACAGCCCTTCTTGGCGCACCAATCGGTGCCTGCACCCGCGGAAGGACTAGGTCCGGTCGTGTCACCCATCAGGTGAAGCCAACCGGCGTGCCTCACCTGATGTTGGACATGATCCTGTTGATCTCACCGTCAGCGCACCCATTTGCCGAGGTGAGCGGCACGTCCGCTCATAGCCGACGAGCGGATGTCCGTGTGGCGTCTGGCACCATGGCCTCGTGCGGCAATATCCGATCGGGCCGCCGGCCTCCATGCTGGCGGGCACCGACGTGGCGCTCGTCGGCCTGTTCTCGGCGAAGGATAGAGAGTTCGGCGCGAAGCTCGACGCGCTGGCGGCTTCCGTGGAGGCCCATGGCGGGCGGGTAGTGCGGGAAGGCCCGAACCGCCAGGCGACCGCGGTCACCAACGAACCAGCCTGGACCTCCAGCACCGCCCGGGCGCGTCGAGAGGGCTATGCCACGAAGCGGGAACGGCGTCGGCGTCCGATCACGTAGCCAGCGCCGCCGAGGAGCAGAAGCGCACCGCCGATGCCCGCCACGGTCGCGGTGTCGTCACCGGTGACGGGCAGCCCACCGCCCTCGCCGCCGCCGGGGGCGCCCAGGCTGGCGGAGGAAGCAGGAGCCGGTGCAATGGTCGTTGTGGCGCTGGGCGTGGCGCTCGGCGTCGCTGTGGGCTGGGACGTCGGTGTCGGCGCGGGCTGAGACGCGCAGTCGAGCGCACGTGCGGCGTACAGGCCGTTGTTCAGGTAAGCCAGGTAGGCGTCGACGGTCCCGTCGTCGAGCGCTTTCTGGGCGGCCGCCTTCACGTTGGTGCCAGCGCCGGTCAATGTCCGGACCACCGTGACCCGCAGGGCCGTTGACCAGGCGTTCTGCAAGTCCGCCTTGAGGAATGCGCGCAGATCATCCGCGGTGCCGTCCAGGCGCTCCTGAATGGCGTCAGGCAGAACGGGCAACGAGTCGGCGTTCGCCGCGGCCAGGATCTGGTTGGCCAACACGCGCACCTCTACATTGGTGGCGGTATCCAGGTCGATGTTGACAAGCTCGCGGATATCCTTGTACACCTTGCGCTCGACCGTTTGGCAGGCCTCGTTCAGCACGGGCGGTTCGGTTTGAGCCATCGCTGGCGCCGCCGGAACCAGGAAGGCCAGCGCCATTAGGACGCCAGCCGATAGCTTCCATCGCATGTGGGTTTTCCTCCCCGCGCAGGCCAAAACGTGGCGATATTACCGTCGCGCACGCCAAGTCGTTGCCCCGTCCGTGACCGGCCTCGCGCCGAGGCCTGGGATCAGGGGGGGGCAGCGGTCCGCATGCCCACGTCGTCGGAGCGGGCAACGTGATCTCGTAATGCGTAGGTCGACGGTTCGATTCCGTCAGGCGGCTCCGTAGAGAGGCCGAGGTCACCGGCTTGATCGCCGATCATGGCCGGGGCCTTCTGCTTGCCATCTCGAGGCTGAGCAGCCGAGCGAGCAGCGGATCTACTCATCCGACCGCAGCGCCCGCTCAAGGCGACCCTTGACGGGCCGCACGCGCCGCCCCCTGGGCACGCGGCCTGCGCTCCGCTGTCACTGCGCTCCGCTCACGCAAGACGTGCGGCTGTCGCGGAGGGCGGGGAGCCCGGATGGCCGCGCCCGGGGGGCCTGGCAACTTGCGCATCAAACCCGCTAAGTCTCCGCCAAAGCTTGAGAGGGCCGAACAGATCGGCTGTCCTGCCCCGTCTGGCGCGGACATCGGGAGAGGATGAGGACGCAGCGGAGCCCATCGTGATGAACGTGCCGCCTCAGCTTCGCCATGGAGAGGATCTGTTGTGCAAGCGATCACGGTGCGGGACCAAGAGGCCGGATTGGCCGGGCTGACCCTGACCGAGGTGCCGTACCCGCACCTGGCGGAGAACGAAGTCATGGTGCGCGTACACGCGGCGGGGTTCACTCCCGGGGAGTTGACCTGGCCGGGGACCTGGACCGACCGTGCCGGGCGGGACCGCACCCCGTCCGTTCCGGGGCACGAGGTGTCCGGTGTCGTGACCGAGTTGGGCTACGGCACCACGGGGCTGAGCGTGGGGCAGCGTGTGTTCGGTTTGACCGACTGGACGCGGAACGGCTCGCTGGCCGAGTACGTGGCCGTCGAGGCCCGCAACCTCGCCCCGCTGCCTGCGGACGTGGACCATGCCGTGGCCACGGCCACGGTGGTCTCCGGACTCACCGCCTGGCAGGCCCTCTTCGTCCACGCCCGCCTCGAACCGGGTCAGACTGCCCTGATCCACGGCGCCGCGGGCGGTGTCGGCTCGATCGCAGTCCAGCTCGCCCGCGAGGTGGGAGCACGAGTGATCGGCACCGGCCGCGCACGAGACCGAGACGCCGCGCTGAAGCTTGGCGTCGACGCGTTCGTAGATCTCCAGCAGGAGAGTCTGGAGGGCGTTGGACAGGTCGATGTGGTCTTGGACGTGATCGGCGGAGACATCCGCGACCGCTCCACCGCACTCGTGCGTCCCGGCGGCACGCTCGTCACCGTCGCCGGCCCGCCGGAGGTCCAGCCGCAAGATGGTCGCGCGATCTTCTTCGTCGTCGAAGCCGATCGCTCCCAACTCACTGAACTGGCCACGCGACTGCGGGACGGACGAATCGCTCCGAACGTCGGAGCCATCCGACCCCTGTCGGAGGCGGTGGCCGCATTCGGGCCCGACGCCCCCCGAGTGCCCGGGAAGACCATCATCCGTGTCACGGGCGACGAGAACGCTTGACGACTGACCCGGTTGGTCGAGGCGCCTATCGCTGGAATATTCGATCGTCGACCAACGCCGACCCGCGATGCGCCTTCAGTTCGCGAGCGGCCATGATCGCGACGACGATCGAGGCGACGTACAACACGAGGGGGAAGGCCAGCAGGCTCCAGGCCTGCAGGCCCCAGTCCACCATCAGCACGCCACAGGCGGTGGCGGTCACGGCGTTCAAGGGGACGTAGATGCTTGTCAGCCACTGCCCCAGTCGGTACGCCCAGGCGCGGTCGCGACGCAGTCCCTGGCAGGCGACGCCCGTTGCGATGGCGAACAGGAACGACGCGACGATGTCGCCGAGCCAGATCGCCGTGCCGACGGTGTGGTCGATCGCCGAGTGAAGCAGCAGGTCGACGGGCCCGAGGAGCGGCCCCACGTTCAAGATCGTGACGAGCCACAGAGTTCCACGGAGCAGTACCGATCCGATCAGCCCGACCAGGAGCCAGGTGCCGGCCCACTCATTCTTGAACACGTTCAAATAATGTGCGAACCACTGTCCTGCGTGCAAGGAGCGGTCAGCCGGTTGGCGTGGACGGCTCCGCGTTCGTCGCCGCCGTAGATCAGGACGAGCGGAACGCGCGTAGCCTCGTGCCGTGATCGAAAACGTGAAGGTCGCAGTCGTCGGCGTTGGCAACAACACCTCGGCGCTGGTGCAGGGAATTGCCCTCTGTCGCAAGACCGGCAGCCTGGTGGGCATCCGTCGGCCGGAGATGGCCGGGCTGGGTGTCGGCGACATCGACTTCGTCGCGGCCTTCGCGCTCTCCGACGCCAAGGTGGGCAAGGACCTGCACGAGGCGATCTTCGTGCCGCCCAACAACTTTCCCCGTCTCGACGTGGAACTGCCGCCTTCGGGCGTCGCGGTGCGGCGTGGTCTCGTGGACTCGACGGAGATCGAGCGGGTGGCGCACGAGATCAAGGGCGCCGAGGTCCTGCTCTATTCCGCGCCGAGTGGCCGGCCGGAGACGGCTCGGGCCTACGCCGAGGCGGCTCTGCTGGCGGGGGTGGCGTTCGTCAACACCACGTCGGACGCGGTTGCCCGGGAACCGTTGTGGCTCAAGCGGTTCGAGGATGCCGGCCTGCCGCTGCTCGGCGACGACCTGGCCAGCCAGTTCGGCACCTCCGTGGTGCATCACGCACTGCTGCGGTTGCTCGAGGAGCGTGGCCTCACCCTGGTCAGTTCCTACCAGGTCAATCTGGGGGGTACGGAAGACTTCCGCAACCTGGTCGAGAGCTCCAACACCAAGAAGCAGTCCAAGTTGAACGCTGTCGGCTCGGACAAGGTCCAGATGGCCCCCCTCGGGTACCTCCCGCACCTGCAGTCGCAGAAGATCGCTCACCTCAACATCGAGGCGCAGGGCTGGGGCGAGACGGCGGTGAGCCTGGATGTGCGGCTGAAGGTGCATGACCCGAGCGGCGCAGCCGGCGTCAACATCGACCTGATTCGCATGGCCGCCACCGCTCTGCGGTCGGGACTCGGCGGCTACCTCGCCGAGGCGGCATCGTTCCTGAAGTCTCCACCTGGCACGGCGATCTGATCATCCGTGAAACGGCGCCGCCGTTACGCTGGCGACGTGAAGGACGACGCGCGAGTGGTCGAGGTGGTGGCCTACGACCCGGCCTGGCCGAAGCGATTCGAGGCCGCGCAGCAGCTGCTGGTGGACGCGCTGCCCACGGCGTTGAGCGTCGAGCACATCGGGTCCACCAGCATTCCCGAGATGGCGGCCAAGCCGATCATCGACATCCTGGCGGTGGTACCTGAGGTCGACGCGGTCCTCGCCGACCTCCGGCCCCTTGAGCAGCTTGGGTACGTCCATCGACCGCTGGTTTTCCCCGACGACAGTGAGCACTTGTTCTTCGTGAAGGACACCGCCGGGAAGCGGACCGAGCACCTGCACGTCTTCGGCGTCACGTCGCCGGCGCCGGCGGAGAACCGGCTCTTCCGCGCCTACATCTCGGCCAACGCCGATGCCGCCCGCCGCTACGAGGCGGCGAAGAGGCGCGCGGCCGAACGGCATCCCGACAGCCGGGCGCGATACGGCGCCGCAAAGGAGGAAACGATGCGGCAACTGATGGCCGAAGCCCGGCTCTGGCGCAGCTCAGTCGGGTGCCAGTCGGCAGAGATCTGAGGTGCGGTGACCGGCAAGGTCGCCATCGCTCTCAACGACACTGAGCGCGGCCCGGCCTGACGAGGAGGGCCTCGTGCTGACTCCACAGCCACCGTAGATACTCCCGTAGCTCCGCCGGTGTGGCGACCCAGCCTTCGCCCTGGTAGGCGAGGATCCGTTTGAGTTCCCCGGGCACCAGGTCGTAGGCGGTCGCTCCGGTCTCCGGTACGGGTGTCTCCGGGGAGACGGCCACGGGAAGCGGGATGACGGGCAGGCGTATTCCACGCCGACTGAATGCTCTGAGGACCGTGAGGTAGACGCGGGCCAGGTGGTAGGGGGAGACGGCGAGCGCGAGGCTTGTGATGCCGAGGGCCTGGGCCCGGTTGGCGATCCATGCGGCCTGCAGGCCGGTGTTGGGGGCCGCCTCGGCCTGGACGTGGACCCCCTCGATGCGACGAAGGCCCAGGCTCCGCAGGTAGTCGAGGGTGATCCCGACATAGGTCTCTTCAGCCGGGTTCCCGTTCGCCACCAGGAGGTGGCGGAGCTTCGGGTTCGCCTCCCACGTGCGGATCGCATGGGTGAGGCGCCATTCTTCGCCCTGACCGGTGGCGACGACGAGCGCGTCGACGTGGTCGGCGGCTGACTGCGGCAGGGTCAGGATCATCGTGAGGGCCTTCGTCACCTCCAGGAACTGACCGGCGGTGTAGCCGGCGAGATCCTCTTCCGGCACGATCCGGGCGGGGTTCATCGGAGTGATGATCCTGTCAACGGGCCGGCTGTTGCATGATCCAGGTCGGCAGGGGTTCGGCGACCTGGCGTACCACCTGCCAGCCGGCCCGGCGGTAGACCTCGACGTTGGCCGGGTTGCTGGTCTCCAGCACCGCCGGCAGCCCGTCCGCTGCCGCCCGGCCCAGTCCGGCCCGCATGACGGCGTGACCCCAGCGGCGCCCGGCGCTGTCGGGGTGGGTGCCGAGCACGCCGAGGTACCAGAACGGCCCGGCCGGCAGCGCGGCGTGCACGGCCGCCTCGTAGGCGCGCACCCGGGCCAGCGCGTTGGCGGGCAGGTGGGCGGCGAGCGGGTCGGCCGGTTGCGACTCCGACGGGGTGGGCGGCTCCCAGATCGCCACCGAGGCGCCCCGGTCGATCGTCCAGATGCTGCCCCGGTGGACCCGCTTGTCGAAGAGGTGCCCGAAGAAGGCGGCGGCATACCGGGGGTAGCTGGCCGGGTCGGGGAAGAGGTGGGTCAGGACGGGATCGGCGGCGAAGGCGGCGACCAGCGAGTCGACGACCCGCCCGCGGTCCGCCGGGGTGGCGATGGTGATCTCTGGCCCGGTCACGCCGGCCACCGTAGCGCGCCGTGAGCCGGCGGGTGGCAGGTGCGGGCCGGAACGAAGCGAGCCCGGCGGGCGCGGCGCGGGGCCGGCTCGCCGGGCTCACTCCGGCAGGGAGGTGAAAGGCCTACAGGTTGCGGCGCGGGTCCGCGGGGTCGGGCGGGAACACGCCGGGCCGCTGCGCAGGGACGTCGGTCACCACGTACTCCGTCTCGGGCGCCGGCGTGGGTTCCTCGTCGGTCTCCGTGCGGTGCTTGGCCGCCGCGGCGGCCCCGGCTACTGCCGCGCCCGCGGCGACCGCGCCGGCCGCGACCGCCTTGCCGGAAACACCGGCCTTGCCGTCGTCGCCGCGCGAGGACGCGGCATGCTCCACGCCGGGCGTGCCGAGGGTACGGCCCTCGTCGATGGTGCCGCGCCAGGCGCCCGTCTCGGCGCCCCGGCCCTCGATGTACGACTTGAACTTCTCCAGGTCGGCCTCGGCCCGCTTCTCCACGATGTGCAGCTTGTCGCCGGCCTTCTCGACCAGCCCCTCCGGCTCGTACTCCAGGGCGAGCCGGACCTGGGTGCGGTCGGTGCCGATCGGCTGGAAGTAGACGGCACCGGCGTTGGTGGCGCCGCTGGTGGCGGCCCACGCGACCTTGCGGTCCGGCACCTGCTCCAGGACCTTGGCGTCCCACTCGCGCTTCACGCCCGCGATCTCGGCGACCCAGTGCATCCGCCGGTCGTCGAGCTGGCGCACCTCCTGCACGCCGCCCATGAACCGGGGAAACTCCTCGAACTGCGTCCACTGGTTGTACGCGGTGCTGACCGGTACGTCGACTTCGATGGACTTCTCGACCTTCGTGGTCATGAGCACTCCTTGTCGTTCAGTCGTCGGTATCTGAATCCGTACCCCGGGAAATCGGCCTGAACCAGGTCACTGCGAAACGGACGGGTCCGCGACCGGGCGCTCCCCGGTCGCGGACCCGCGACAATCTGATCCTTGCCCGGTGCCTCCCCCGCCAGCTCCGTGCCTAGCCGCCGGTGGATCAGGAGGCGGTGGTGCCGGAGTTGGCGGCCGCGACGAAGACGAACACGATCCAGAGGATGCCGAGAATCGTGAAGACGTAGCTCAGCACGAGGCCGGCGGTGGCGAGGCCGTCGCCCTGCTCACCGCGCTGGCGGATCTGCTTCTTGGCGATGTGGCCGAACACGATCCCGAGCGGGGAGAAGACGAAGGCGAAGACCAGGGACAGGATCGCCATGACGTTGGTGCCGCGGACCGCGGGTGTCGCGCCCGGGTGGTCCGCGTACGACGGTTGGCTCATCGGAACCTCCACAGTGAAGTTGCTGGGAGTTCGCTGATAACCGATGTCTCACCAGCCGAAACGTCCCATGACTGGTCACCGTCGGGTGGCGTGCCGGAGGCCCGGGTCGACGCGCCGACCCGGGCCTCCGGAGTTCCGTGGGGCTCAGCCGTCCTCGCGGTCCGGGCTCTCCAGCCGGAAGAAGTTGCTCTGCTTCCCGTCGGAGCGTTCCTCCTGGTAGATGAAGTTGAGCCGCCGCTCGTCGAAGGCGCGGAACCACTCCTCCCAGCTGATCTCGCGCAGCCGCTGCTCGCGCCCGTTGCTGGGGAAGTCGAAGCGCAGCACCCCGGCGTGCCCGTCGTGCTCGGTGCCGTCCACCGTGCTCGGCACGCCCTTGCGGGCCTCCGCCCAGCGCCGGATCACCTCATGGTCGGAGGTGACCAGGCTGCGACCGGGCCGCTCGGGCTCGTCGTCGACCGAGGTGACCTCCTGGGCGTACTTGATCGACTTTGAGTTGTGCGGTCCCTTGCGGACACCGCCGCCCCCGGAGGAAGAGGAGGAGCGGGTCCGGCCGTCGGAGTCGTCGCGCAGGCTCTTCACCAGGGCGTTGACCAGGTCGGCCTTCTGCATGTCGGCGGTGCCGGTGACGCCCCGGGCACGCAGCCGGCTGCGCAGCTGGTCGACCTTGAGCCGGGCGATCTCGCTCTCGTTGATGTCGGGGGTGTTCGGGGTCTGGTTGCCCGGCGGGTTCGTGGTCGCGGTCGAGCCGCTGCCGCGCCCGGAGCCGTTCTTCGTGGGCATCGCACGTCATCCTTCCTCGACCCGGTTCCAGGGGGTGCCCAGCGTCGCGTGATCGCGGTGGGCCGTCCCTGAATCAGTACCCCCAGCCGCCCGCCCAAACGTCCGGGCGGGCGGGGGTCGAGTGCGGACGATCAGACGTAGAGGCGGCTGACGTAGTCCGGCCCGTAGTGGCGTTCCAGGTCGGCGAGGTTCTCCGTCGGGGCCTCCACCTCCTTGACCAGGCGGGCGCGGGTCGGCAGCGCGTCGGGCCGCCAGGTCTCCGGCCGCCACAGCTCCGAGCGGAGGAACGCCTTCGCGCAGTGGTAGAAGATCTGCTCGATGGTCACCTCGACGGCGAGCACCGGCCGGTGCCCCTTGACCTCCATGTCGGCGAAGTACGGCGCGTCGCGCACCAGCCGGGCCCGGCCGTTGATCCGCAGCGTGTCGGTGCGGCCGGGGATCAGGAAGATCAGTCCGACGTGGGGGTTGGCCAGGATGTTGCGGTAGCCGTCGGCCCGCCGGTTGCCGGGCCGCTCGGGGATGGCGATGGTGGTCTCGTCCAGCACCAGGGTGAAGCCGGCCGGGTCCCCCTTCGGGGAGACGTCGCAGCTGCCGTCCGCGCCGGCCGTGGCGACCAGGCAGAACGGCGAAGCGGCCAGCCACTCCCGGTCCCGCTGGTGCAGCACGGTGCGCTCCTTGTCCCGCGCCCGCTGCGTCGGCGCGCCCAGCAGCTCGGCCAGTTCCTCCGGGCTCGTGATCTCCTGTGTCGTCACGTCCGCCTCCCCCGTTTCGTTGACCTTGACGGCGATTCCGGCCCACGGACGGCCGGTTTCCGCCATGGTCAGCCTAGAAGAGCGCGTCGAAGGCGAGGTTTGCCCCCGGTACCGGCGGGTAGGGACTGAGCCGCAGCGCGCCCGGACGCGATCGACGGAGGCGGAGATGGAGAGCCGACTGAAGGTGCTCGGCCATCCCGTGCATCCCATGCTGGTGATGTTCCCGGTGGCCCTGTTCGTGACCGCGGTGATCTTCGACGTGATCGACACCGTGGGCGGGCCGGACCTCCTCGGCGAGGTCGCCTACTGGAACATCACGGTCGGCCTGATCGGCGGCCTGCTGGCCGCGGCGGCCGGCGCCTTCGACCTGCTCGCCCTGCCCACCGGCACCCGGGCCAAGCGGGTCGGGCTCACCCACGCCGCCGCCAACGTCGCGGTGATCCTGCTCTTCGCCGCGGTCTGGGTGGTGCGGCTCAACGCCGACTCCCGGGCCGCCGGGGGCGCCCTGATCGCAATCGAGGTGGTCGCCGTGGCCATCCTCGGCGTGAGCGCCTGGCTCGGCGGCGAGCTGGTGGACCGGCTGGGCGTGGGCGTCGACCCGGAGCACGACCTGAACGCCCCGAGCTCGCTGCGACCCCCTACGGCGACCCAGCGGATCGGAGACGTGCGATGACGGAACAGAGCGGCGGTCGGGGCTGGCGGGGTCGCCAGCAGGGCTGGGACCCGATGGGCGAGCTGCAGTCGCTGCGCGCCGAGCTGAGCCGCCTGGTCGGCGGCCGCGGCGGCAGCCAGGACGTGGAGCTGACCGAGATCGCCGACGGCTGGGAGGTGGTCGTCCGGCTGCCCGGCGTGGCCCCCGAGGAGGTGGCCGTCGAGCTGGACGACCGGGAGCTGTGCGTCCGGGCCCGGTCGGAGGCCGAGGTCAACGCCGACCAGGGCATCCCGGGCGGGTTCACCACCCGGGGCTTCGAATACCGGGTGGACCTGCCGTCCCGGGTGGACCCGGACCGGATCGACGCCGTGATGGACCACGGCCTGCTCCGGGTGCGGCTGCCCCGGGCGGCCCGGCCCGCACCGCGCACCATCACCGTCGGCCGCACCGGCCCGCACGCCACCTCCCGGGGTACGCGGACCATGGCCGACCCGGCCGCCGATCGGGAGCTGCACCACCCGGACACCACGGCCGACGAGATCGACCGGCCGTAGGGGTCGCGTGGCCACCCCGTCCGACAACTCCAGCTCGGCGCGTCTGTCGCCGCGCCGCGACCTGGAGCCGTCGTCCGACAACTCCAGCTCGGCGCGTCTGTCGCCGCGCCGCGACCTGGAGCCGTCGTCGGTGCTCGGCCCGCTCGGCGAGCGCGTCCCCGCCGTCGAGCGGATCGCCGTGCTGCGGGCGAACGCGCTCGGCGACTTCATCTTCGTGCTCCCGGCGCTGGAGGCGCTGCGGGCCGCGTACCCGTCGGCGGAGATCGTGCTGCTCGGCGCGCCGTGGCACGCGACGCTCTGGCGCGACCGCCCCGGCCCGGTGGACCGGGTGCTGGTGGTGCCGCCGGCGCCCGGCATCCGCGAACCCGGTCCGGACGAGCAACCGTCCGAGCTGGCGGACTTCCTGGCGGCGGCCCGCAAGGAGCAGTTCGACCTGGCCCTGCAACTGCACGGCGGGGGCGCCAACTCCAACCCGCTCATCGCCGGGCTGGGTGCCCGGGTCACCGCCGGCCTGCGGGCCGAGGACGCCCCGCCGCTGGACCGCTGGATCCCCTACGTCTACTACCAGCACGAGGTGATCCGCTACCTGGAGGCGGTGGCCCTGGTCGGGGCGGAGGCGGTGACGATCACCCCGGCGTTGGCGGTGACCGACGCCGACCGGGCCGAGGCCCACGCGGTGCTCGGTGAGCCGGCCCGGCCCCGGGTGGCGCTGCACCCGGGAGCCACCGACACCCGGCGGCGCTGGCCGCCGGAGCGCTTCGGCGAGGTGGCCCGGGCGCTGGCCGGTGACGGGTACGAGGTGCTGGTCACCGGCACCCCCGCCGAGCGGGAGACAGTGGACGAGGTGGTCGCCGCGGCCGGCGTGCCGGTCCGGCCGCAGGTCGGCACGCTCAGCCTGGGTGGGCTGGCCGCCGCGTACGAGGGCTGCGCGCTGGTGGTCTCCAACGACACCGGGCCGCTGCACCTGGCCGGCGCGGTGGGCGCCGCGACGGTCGGCGTCTACTGGATCGGCAACCTGATCAACGGGGCCACGCCGCTGCGCGCCCGGCACCGCCCGATCGCCTCGTGGACCACCCACTGCCCGGTCTGCGGCGTCGACTGCACGCGGGACATCTATCCGCACCGCCCCGGCGACGGGAAGTGCCCGCACCGCGACTCGTTCGTGGCCGACGTCCCGGCGGCCGAGGTGGTCGAGGCCGCCCGCGAGCTGTTGCCGGGGTGAGCCTCAGGCCGGCTGCGGGGTGTCCGGCTCGGCGACCACGACCTCCCACGCCTCCACGTCCCGCTCGGTGACCGTGGTCGGCGACTCCAGGTGGTAGGCCCCGCTGGGCAGCACGCCGGCGCCGCCGTGCCGCTCCAGCACCGCGAGCTGCGCGGCGACGTCCTCGCCCTGGTGCCGGTCGTGCAGCCGGCGCCAGAACTCGAAGCCGCCGGAGTCGAGCAGCTTGGCCCGGTCGTAGAGCACGCACCCGCCGATCCAGGAGACCTTGTACGCCCGCCACGCCCCGGCCGGCAGCCGCAGCTTCTCGGTGACGTGCAGCAGGTTCGCCGCCGGGTGGATGGACGCGCGCTGCCATTCCGGGGTGCCGGGGCGGATCCGCTCGGGCACCGGCGGCCCCGGCCACTCCTCGTAGTGCGCGTGCGTCTCCGGGCGCACGTCGTCGGCGTAGGAGAGGCCGTGCACGGCGTTGCCGACGAACCCGCAGCCCAGCTCCCGGATCGCGGTGACCAGCCGGGAGATCGTGCCGGGCTCCAGCCAGACGTCGTCGTCGAGGCAGAGCACGTACCGGGCCGCCGAGCGGTCCAGCAGGTAGGCCCGGTGCTCGGCCAGCCCGCGCCGGGGCAGCCGCCGGGTCAGCAGCACCGGGTGGCCCCGGTGGCGCAGCGCCCGGACCATGGTGGCCGCCGCCGGGTGCGCGTACGCCGGCTCGCCGTCGGACTGGTCGCTCACCACCACCCCGAAGTCCGGTACGCCCTCCTGCGCGGCCAGCCCGGAGAGGGTGACGGCCAGTTCGGCGGGGCGGTTGCGGGTGGGGATCAGCACGTCGAGCTGCCGGGGGTGGCGGAACCTATCGGGTGCGCCGAGGTCGAGCGGTCGGTTCACGCCGGCCTGCCCTCGCCCACCGGCGGCACGACCGGGTGGGCCCGGATCCGGTCGATGATCGCCGAGGTGGAGCGGTCGGGCACGTAACCGAGGGTGCGCACCTGGCCGCCCAGCCGGCGGACCAGCGGGGCCTCCGGGACCATCTCGGGCGGGTAGTCGCCGCCCTTGACGTAGACGTCCGGGCGGACCGCCTCGATCAGCTTCGCCGGGGAGTCCTCCTCGAAGACCACCACGTGGTCGACGCACTCCAGCGCGGCGAGCAGGGCGGCGCGGTCCTCGACCGGGTTGACCGGCCGGTCCGGGCCCTTGAGCCGGCGTACGCTGCCGTCCGAGTTGACCGCCACGACCAGCAGGTCGCCGAGCGCGCGGGCCTGGGTCAGGTAGCGGACGTGCCCGGGGTGCAGCACGTCGAAGCAGCCGTTGGTGAAGATGATCGACCGGCCGGCCCGGCGGTGCTCCGCGACGATCGCGGCAAGTTCCTCGGCGTCCACCTGGGTCGGCCGCCCGGCCTCCTCCGGCCCGCTGTCCAACGCGTCGAGCAGGTCCTCCCGCCGGCACACGCAGGTGCCGGTGTCGGAGACGGTGATAGTCGCGGCGAGCTGGGCGAGCTGTGCGGCGGTCGGCAGGCTCGCCTCCGCCGCCAGAGCCAGGGTCATGGCCGCCAGGTACGCGTCCCCCGCCCCCACGGCGTGGCTGGCCGGGACCGGAGTGCTGTGGCTGCGCCGGGGCTCGCCGTCGGCCCCGCCGACCACCGCGCCCTCGGTGTCCAGGGTCACCGCCACCACGTCCGCGCCGGTGTGCTCGCGCAGCTCGTGCAGGCGGGCTTCGGCCAGCACCGCCCGGTCCACGCCCGCGCCGGCCGCCGCGTTGACGGTCACGCCGGTGCCGGTGACGCTGAGCCCGTCCCCGGTCAGCGCGACCCGCTCCTCGCCGGGCGTCGGCTCGCCGGTCGGGCCGGCGACCCCGCCGCCGTGCTCGGCCGCGGGCGCCCCGGAGGTCGGGTGCGGGCTGCCGGGCTCCCGTTCACCGGCCCCGCCCGGCGCCGCGCCTACGACCAGCTCGGAGGGGCCGTCGGCCGGGTCGGCCAGGTGGTCCAGGTGCAGGTCGCCGGCGGTCGCGCCGCGCGCCCCGCCGCGGTGCCCGCCACCGAAGCCGGCGGCCGCCCGGGCCAGCAGCCGGGTCGCCTCGGCGAAGCTCGGGGTCACCACGGTCGGGTTGAGGCCGCGCCAGTCGGCCAGGTCGTGTGCGTCGAGCGCCACGGTGGCGTACCGGTCCCGGTTGGCGACCAGCCAGGCGCGCACCGCCGCGGGAAGCGCGCCCAGGCCGTAGTCGCAGACGACCAGGGTGAGCGGCTGCCCGGCGGCCGCCGCGCGCAGTTCCTCGGTGGCGCAGTGCAGCGCGGTCAGCAGACGGGCGATCCCGTCGTCGTCGAGCGCGTCCTCCGGCTCGCCGGAGTCCTCGCGGAGCAGGATCTGGTTGCCGGCGAGCATCCGCCGCTTCACCGGCGTGGGGCGGCCGGGCTGGTTGACCGTGCGGTCCCAGACGCCCGCCCGGTCCAGGCAGTCGTGCAGTTCGTCACCGGCCACGTCGGCGCCGACCGGGGCGACCAGGACGGCCCGGCCGCCGAGCGCGGCCACGTTGACGGCGGTGTTCGCGGCCCCGCCGGCCGCGGAGATCCGCCGGCGCAGCGTGAGGACCGGCGCGGGCGCCTCCCGGCAGAGCCGCTCCGACTCGGCGAACCGCCACTCGTCCAGCATGGCGTCGCCGACGACCAGCACGGGACGCCCCTGCCAGCCGGCCACGACGGTGGCGAGCCGGCGCTCTTCCGCTGCTGCTCCTGCCATGCCCCTTCGGGTCCCCCGAGCGGGACCGGCCAAACCTGCGGCGCGGGCCACCCGGGCCGTCCGGTTTCGGCCGGTCCGGCCCGGGAACGGGTGCAGGCAGACCCCGGAGAGGAGAACCACCATGGCAGCGACACTGCAGGGCAAGCGGATCGCGTTCCTGGCCGCCGACGGCGTCGAGGAGGTCGAGTACACCAAGCCCCGCGAGGCGGTGGAGAACGCCGGCGCCCGGGTCGAGCTGGTCTCGATCGAGTCCGGCTCGATCCAGGCCTTCAACCACCTCGACCACGGCAAGCAGTACCAGGTCGACGTGACGACCAAGGAGGCGGACGCGGGGGCGTACGACGCGCTGGTGCTGCCCGGCGGCGTGGCGAACCCGGACTTCCTGCGGACCGACCCCGACGCGGTGCGGTTCGTGAAGTCGTTCTTCGAGGCCGGCAAACCGGTCGGGGTGATCTGCCACGGCCCGTGGACGCTGGTCGAGGCGGACGTGGTGCGCGGCCGCACGATCACCTCCTGGCCGAGCCTGCGCACCGACCTCACCAACGCCGGCGCGAACTGGGTCGACCAGGCGGTCGTCACCGACAACGGCCTGGTCAGCAGCCGCAAGCCGGGCGACCTGCCGGCCTTCTGCGACAAGATCGTCGAGGAGTTCGCCGAGGGGAGGCACTGACTTCTTCTCCCACCGGGGGCATGATCCGCCCCCGGTGGGAAAGGAAGCGGGATGACAGCCCAGGCCGCTCGTCCCGTGCTGCACGCCCGCCAGATCCGCCTGTTGATGCTCGGCCTGATGACCGGCATGCTGCTGGCCGCGCTCGACCAGACCATCGTCGGCACCGCGCTGCCCACCATCGTCGGCGAGCTGGGCGGGATCAACCACTACTCGTGGGTGGTCACCGCGTACCTGCTCGCCTCCACGGCCTCGACGCCGCTCTACGGCAAGATGGCCGACCTGTACGGGCGTCGCCCGGTCTTCCTCTTCTCGATCGGCACGTTCCTGCTCGGCTCGCTGCTGGCCGGCCTGTCGCAGAACATGACCCAGCTGATCGTCACCCGGGGCGTGCAGGGCATCGGCGCCGGCGGTCTGCTCACGCTGGCGTTCACCATCATCTCGGACGTGGTCCCACCCCGGGAACGCGGCCGCTACCAGGGCCTGTTCGGCGCGGTCTTCGGCATCTCCTCGGTGGCCGGCCCGCTGGTCGGCGGCTACTTCGCGGAGACCAACTGGCGGTGGATCTTCTACATCAACGTGCCGCTGGCCATCCTCGCCATCGTGGTCTGCTACCACGTCATGCGGCTGGTCCCGTTCCAGCGCCGGGAGCACACCGTCGACTGGGTCGGCGCGGGGCTGCTGGTCGCCGGGGTGAGCTGCCTGCTGCTGGCGCTGAGCTGGGGCGGCAACGAGTACGCGTGGGACTCCGGGGTGATCATCGGGCTGTTCGTGGCCGGGGCGGTGCTGGGCACCCTCTTCGTGCTCCAGGAGGCCCGGGTACGCGAGCCGATCCTGCCACTGCGGCTGTTCCGCAGCGCCACCTTCGCGCTGGCCAACTCGGCGGGCTTCGTGCTCGGCCTGGTGATGTTCGGGTCGATCATCTTCATCCCGCTCTACCTGCAGATCGTCAAGGGCGCATCGCCGACCCGCAGCGGTCTGCTCATGCTGCCCATGATGGCCGGCATCATCTTCACCTCGATCATCACCGGGCGGGCGATGAGCCGGATCGGGCGGTACAAGTGGTTCCCGGTGGCCGGCTCGGTCGTGCTGGTCGCCGGCATGCTGCTGTTCCGGCAGCTCCAGGTCGCCACCTCGCTCTGGGTCGCGTTCGGCTTCATGGTGGTGATCGGTGTCGGGCTGGGCCTGTGCATGCAGTCGCTGATCCTGGGCGTGCAGAACGCGGTCGACCCGCGCGACCTGGGCGCGGGCACCTCCTCGGCGACGTTCTTCCGGTCGCTGGGCGGCTCGTTCGGGGTGGCCATCCTGGGCGCGGTGCTGTCGTCCCGGCTCACCGGCGAGCTGGCCGGCCGGCTGCCGGCGGCGCTCGCCCAGCTCCCGCC
This sequence comes from Micromonospora sp. NPDC004540, assembly GCF_040610095.1. NCBI lineage: Bacteria > Bacillati > Actinomycetota > Actinomycetes > Micromonosporales > Micromonosporaceae > Micromonospora > Micromonospora sp. NPDC004540. Next base: position 19,788 of record NZ_JBEXLR010000016.1, on the reverse strand, counting down.
GGACCAGCGGGCGGCCGTGGCGGCCAGCGGGGGCGCCAACGTCTCGATCAACGACCCGGCGACCGTCCTGGCCCTGCCCGAGCCGGTGCGGGCCGCCATCCAGGCGTCGTTCGTCGAGTCGCTGCACCTGGTCTTCCTGACCACCGGGCTGGTCGCCATCCTGGCCGTGCTGGTCACCCTGGTCATGCCGAACGATCAGCTGCGCGGCGCCGGCCCGCAGGGCTCGACCGGCGGCGCGGACCCGCTCGGCGGCCCGGCGGCCGCTGCGGGCGGCAAGCCCCTCACCAGGGAGTCGAAGGAGGAGGCCGCCGCCGACATGGAGTCGAAGTCCCAGACCATGCTCTGACCGGTCACCCCTCCGGGTGGGCGGTGAGCAGGTCGAGGATGAGCGCCAGAGGCGGCCAGGCCGCCCGGCCCCGGCGGGTCACGGCGTACGCGCGCAGCAGGGCCTGCGGTCCGGTGAGCGGCAGCAGGCGGACGCCGGGCACGGTGGGCTGGTCACCGGGGAGCAGGCCGACGCCGAGTCCCGCGACGATGAGGTCCTGGACCAGTTCGAGGCTGTCCACGCGGTGCACGATCCGGGGCTCGTAGCCGGCCATCGAGGCGATGGTGCGCACCACCATCTCGTCGGCGGTGTTGCGCGAGTTGACGATCCAGTCCGTGTCGCGGAACCGGTCGAAGACCGCCGGCGCTTCGGCCTCCGAACCGGGCGTCGTGCCGGCCGGCACCCCGAGGTGCCAGGCCGCCGACCAGAGCGGCGTGGCCTCCAGCGCGGGGTCTGCGGAGATCGGGGCCAGGTTGTAGTCGTAGGTCAGCGCGAGGTCGACGTCGTCGGCGGCGAGCAGAGCGTACGCCTCGGCCGGCTCGTGCTCGTCGATGCGGAGACGCACCCGCGGGTGGTCCGCCGCGAGCCGGGCGGTGAGCGGCAGCAGCGAGCGCCGGACGGCGGTGGCGAAGCCGGCGACGCGTACCGTGCCGGCCGGCTCGGCCCGCGGGTCCAGGTCGAGCCGGGCCGCGTCGACCGCGGCGAGGATCGTCACGGCGTGCTCGGCCAGCCGGCGCCCGGCCGGGGTGAGCCGGACGCGGCGACCGTGCGGCTCGACCAGTTCGGCGCCCACCTCCCGGGCCAGCACCGCGAGCTGCTGCGACACCGTCGAGGTGGTGACGTGCAGCTCGTCGGCGACCTGGCGCATCGAGCCGAGCCGGGCCAGTTCCCGCAGCAGGCGGAGGCGACGCAGGTCCACGACCCGATTGTTCACGAATGCCGAATGGTTCGTCCAGAAATGGCACGTGGACGCGAGCGGTCCGGACCGGCTCTACTGTCCCCATGCCCATCGTTGCTCCGGCCCGTGCCGGCACCGCCATGGCCGTCGCCTCGATGACCTGCGTCCAGCTCGGGCTGGCCGCCTCGGTGGGGCTCTTCGACCGGGTTGGCCCGGAGGGCGCGGCCTGGCTGCGCCTGGCCTGGGCCGGGGTGCTGCTGGCGGTCGTGGTGCGGCCCCGTCCGTCGGCCTTCACCCGCTCCGCCCTGCGGGCCTGCCTGGCGCTCGGCGTGGTGACGGCCGGCGTCACCATGCTGTTCATGGCGGCGGTGGCCCGGCTGCCCCTGGGCACGGCCAGCGCGCTGGAGTTCCTCGGGCCGCTGGGCGTGGCCGTGGCGCGCGGTCGGGGCGGGGCCAAGCTCTGGCCGGCGCTCGCGGCGGTCGGGGTGCTGCTGCTCACCGAGCCGTGGCACGGCGGCGCGGACCCGGTCGGGGTGGCGTACGCGCTCGGGGCGGGGGCCTGCTGGGCCGCGTACATCCTGCTCACCCAGCGGGTGGGCGACGAGGTCTCCGGGGTCCGCGGCCTGGCGGTCTCCATGCCGGTGGCCGCCGTGGTCGCGACCCTGGTCGTCGGCCCGTCGGTCCTCGGCGACCTGACCTGGCCGGTGCTCCTGGCCGGCCTCGGGCTGGCCGTGCTGCTGCCCGTCGTGCCGTTCGTGCTGGAACTGCTGGCGCTGCGCCGGCTCACCACCGCCGCGTTCGGCACGCTGATGAGCCTGGAGCCCGCCATCGCCCTGGTCGTCGGCCTGGTCGCGCTGGGTCAGGTGCCCGGCCCCGCCGCCGTGGCCGGCATCGCCTTCGTGGTGGTGGCCGGGATCGGCGCGGAACGCTCCGGCGCCCGGACGGGCGACCACACCGGGGCGGCGCCGGACGGGCAACCCGTGGGGGCGGGCGCCGTCACTTGAGGATGAGGCGGTTGGTCTGCTCGAAGACGTCCAGGTCGGCGAGGGTCTCGATGACGCTGGCGGAGAGCGGGCCGGGCAGCTCCTCCGGGTGGAAGAAGCCGGCGTCGTTGGTCTCGTCGGTGACCCGGGCCAGCTCGCCGTCCCACTCCTCGACCCGGAACGCCGTGGTGAAGACCTGGTAGGTGTGGCCGTACATGTTGGTGTTGGTGAAGTCGGGGCCGGTGTAGAGGGCGAAGGCGCCGACCCGCAGGGCGCGCAGGCCGGTCTCCTCGCGGACCTCCCGGACGGCGCAGTCGGCGATCGACTCGCCCAGCTCCATGGCGCCCGCCGGCAGGGCCCACTGGCCGTTGTCCGAGCGCTGGATCAGCAGCACCCGGGCGGCGTTGTCCCGGACCACGGCGCGGGCGCCGACGAACATCAGGGTGCGGTCACCGGCCAGGGCCCGGAGCTGCCCCACGTACGAGTCGGCCCACGAGATGCTCACCCGGACAATCTACGCAGCTTCCGCGATCGGCTCGGCCGTTCCGGGGGTTCCGCTCGTGTGACCGGCGACACTACGTTGTTACCCATGCGTAGCACGATGATGGACGCCCCCCTCCAGGTCGCCCGGATCCTCGAACACGGCTCCACCGTGCACGGCGCGGCGGAGGTCGTCACCTGGACCGGCGCTGAGCCCCGTCGGATGACGTACGCCGAGGTCGGGCGGACCGCCGCCCGGCTCGCCCACGCGCTGCGCGAGGAGTGCGGGGTGACCGGCGACGAGCGGGTCGCCACCTTCATGTGGAACAACAACGAGCACCTGGTGGCCTACTTCGCCGTGCCCAGCATGGGCGCGGTGCTGCACACCCTCAACCTCCGGCTCTTCCCGGACCAGGTCGCCTACATCGCCAACCACGCCGAGGACCGGGTGGTGCTGGTCGACACCACGCTGATCCCGCTGCTGGCCCGCGTGATCGGCGAGATGACCACGGTGCGGCACGTGGTGGTCGTCGGCGGTGGCGACCCGGCCCCGCTGCTGGCCGCGGCCGGCGACCGGATCGCCGTGCACCACTGGGACGCCCTGCTGGCCGACCGGCCGGACTCCTACGACTGGCCCGAGGTGGACGAGCGCGACGCCGCCGCGCTCTGCTACACCTCCGGGACGACCGGCAACCCCAAGGGGGTCGCCTACTCGCACCGCTCGATCTACCTGCACTCGCTCCAGGTCTGCATGCCGGAGGGCTTCGGCCTCGGCCCGAAGGACCGCGAGCTGGCCATCGTGCCGATGTTCCACGCGATGTCCTGGGGCCTGCCCTACGCGGCGTTCCTCTCCGGCGCGTCGCTGATCATGCCGGACCGCTTCCTCCAGGCCGAGCCGATCGCCGCGATGATCGCCGCCGAGCGTCCCACCCTGGCCGGCGCGGTGCCGACCATCTGGACCGACCTGCTGGCCTACCTGGACAGTCACGACGTGGACACCTCCTCGCTCCAGGAGGTGATCGTCGGCGGTTCGGCCTGCCCGCCGGCGCTCATGCACGCCTTCCACGAGCGCCATGACATTGAGGTCATCCACGCCTGGGGAATGACCGAGATGTCCCCGCTGGGCTCGGTCTCCCGGCCGCCGGCCGGTGCGACCGGCGAGACGGCCTGGCGCTACCGCTACACCCAGGGCCGGGTGCCGGCCGGGGTCGCCGCGCGGATCGTCGGCCCGCTGGGCGAGCCGCTGCCCGCCGACGGGACGTCCGTGGGCGAGCTGGAGGTCCGCGGGCCGTGGGTGACCGCCCGGTACGTCGGCGACGACGTCCCGGACGAGGAGAAGTTCCGCGACGGCTGGCTGCGGACCGGAGACGTCGGCACGCTCTCGCCGGACGGCTACATCACCCTCACCGACCGGGCCAAGGACGTGATCAAGTCGGGCGGGGAGTGGATCTCCTCGGTCGAGCTGGAGAACGCCCTCATGGCGCACCCGGCGGTGCTGGAGGCGTGCGTGGTGGGCGTGCCGGACGAGCGCTGGGACGAGCGGCCGCTGGCCACCGTGGTGGTCCGGGAGGGCTCCTCGGTCACCGCCGAGGAGCTGCGGGACTTCCTGGCGACGTCGGTGGCCCGCTGGCAGTTGCCGGAGCGCTGGGCGTTCATCGACGCGGTCCCCAAGACCAGCGTCGGCAAGTTCGACAAGAAGGTGGTGCGTTCCCGCTACGCGGACGGGGGCCTGGACGTACGTGAACTGACCGCGCCGTAACACTTTCCGGCGTAGCGTCGCCAGCACGGGTAGGACGTGTTCCTCACGGACATTCCTCCCCAGAGGGCGGCCCCGGCGTTCGCACCGCGCCGGGGCCGCCCGTCCATGCGGGGCGACCCGCAATGTCATTCTCGCGAGACTTGTTCGTCTCTGTCCCGATGATGGCGAAATACGTTTCGCGTTCTCACGGCTCGCTGGTCGTGATGAGTACCTTGCCGACCACCGAGTTCTCCACCGCCTCGTGCGCCGCCCGGGCCGCCTCCAGCGAGTGGTGGTGCAGCGGCAGGCCGGCCTCGTCGCCCACCCGGATCGCGCCCTGGGCCACCGCCGCCGCGATGTCCGTCACCGCCTGCGCCTTGGCCGCCTTCGGCGCCGTGTAGATCAGCACGAACTGCCAGCGGGCGTTCGGCATCATGAGCGGCCGGATCGGCAGGGTGACCTGCTCGCCGCCGTCGTCCGCGTAGACGCAGACCGCACCCCCGCTCCGCAGCAACTGCACGTCGGTGGCGGCGTTGCGGGCGGCGGAGACCTCGACGATGGTGTGCACCCCGTCGGGCGCGATCTTGCGGACCTCCTCGACCACGTCCTGCTCGCGGTAGTTGACCACGAAGCTGGCCCCGGCCGCCGCGGCGAGCTGCGCCTTCTCCGGGCTGCTCACCGTGGCGATCACGCACGCGTCGGCCCAGCGGGCCAACTGGATCGCCGCGTTGCCGACCGCGCCCGCCCCGCCCTGCACCAGCACCACGTGGTCGCTCAACGCGCCCGCGTGCAGCTTGTCCGGCATGAACTCGCCGGCGGTCAGGCAGCGGTGCGCCGTCATGAACGGGATGCCCAGCGCCGCCCCCAGGTCGAACGAGGCCGAGCCGAGGCGCACCGCGTGCCGGACCGGCACCACCGTGTACTCGCTGGCGGTGCCCCAGGGCCGCTGCCAGGCCGCCTCCCACAGCCACACCCGCGAGCCGATGAGGATCTGGTCGACGCCCTCGCCGACCGCCTCGACCACCCCGGCGCCGTCCTGCCCGGGGATCTGCCAGCCCTGCGGCAGCGGCCAGGCGCGGCGGGCCTTCCAGTCGGTCGGGTTCACCCCGGCCACGGCCATCCGCACCAGCACCTCGCCGCGACCCGGCTCCGGCACCGGCCGGTCCACGAGCTGGAGCACCGAGGCGTCCCCGTTGCTCTCGTACACGATCGCCCTCATCGCCGTCCCCTCCGCCGTCCTGCCGGCTGCGCTACCCGGCCGCCCCGCGATCATTCCGATCCGGCGCCACCCGGAAACCGTACAACCAGGCAGTCGCCGGACACCGGCCTCAGCCGAGCCGCTCGATCACCTCCGGGGTGAGGGCGTCGATCGAGGGCAGCAGGGCGGCCGCCAGGGCCACGGCGTCCGGGTCGAGCGGGTAGGAGCCGTGCGGCACGGCCACCACCCGGCAGCCGGCGGCGGCCGCCGAGCGGACCCCGTTCGAGGAGTCCTCCACCGCCACGCACCGGGCCGGGTCGACGCCGAGCCGCGCCGCCACCGCCAGCCAGACGTCGGGCGCGGGCTTGCCCCGGGCGGTCTCCTCGGTCGACAGGGTCGCGCCGAACACGTCGGCCAGGCCCATCGCGTCCAGCGCCGCCGCGATCAGCCGGGTGGGGGAGGAACTGGCCAGCCCCAGCGGCCACCGCGCGGCGGTGCGGCGCACCACCGCGTCCGCGTCGTCGATCAGCGGTACGCGCTGCGCGTACCGCCGGGTCATCTCGGCCACCACCTCGGTGGCGACCTGCTCGGCAGTGCGGTCGACGCCCAGCTCACCGCTGAGGTACGCGGCCCACTCGCCGGTGCTCATCCCCATGAGCCGGCGCTGGGTGTCCGGCTGCCACGTGCCACCGTGCTCCGCCACGTACGCCCGCCGGACCTCCTCCCAGACGGGTTCGGAGTCCACGATCACGCCGTCCAGGTCGAAGAGCACCGCGTCCACCACGTACCCATCCTGCCGGACCGGCCGGGCGCGTGCCGGCGGGCCGCTCAGCGGGCCGGGGTCGCCGCGTCCGTGGCGCTGCCGCGCTGCGCCGGCAGGCCGATCGGGGCCTTCGGCGGGATGATCGTGCGGCACCGGGTGGCGATCGGCTCGAGGAGCTCGCGCAGCCGGGCGGTCCGCTCGGCGCCCAGCGCCCGCCACGGGCCGAGGGCGGCCCGGTCGGTGGCCTCCTCGACGGCCCGGAAGGTCGCGGTGGCGTGCTCGGTCGGCGCGCCGTCGGCGGTCAGCCAGCCCAGCTCGACCAGCCGCGCCTCGGCCGCGGCCCACTCCTCGTCGGTCCAGCCGCGGGCGGCCTGGTGGAACTCGCGGGACTGGTCGAGCCGGCACCGCCAGGCCACCACCTCCACCGGTGCGAGGCCGGTGGTGACGAGCGCGGCCACGTGCCCGTCACCCCGGTGCTCGCGCAGCGTGGTGGCGGCCTGCCACATCCGGGCCAGCGGGTACTCGCCCCGGGGCAGGGCGGCGTTGACCGCGCCGAGCACCCGGCCGGCCGGCTCCACGTGCCCGGCCGCCTCCTCCAGCAGGTCGGCCGCCTCGACCAGGTGCGACTCGGGCAGCTCGTAGGTGAACTCGGCGAGCGCCTGCACGGCGCCGGTGAGCCGGGCGCGCAGCGCCTCCTCCGGAGTGGCCAGCCGCCACACCGAGGGCAGCGCCCGGGCCACCATCGACGGCGCGAAGCTGAAGAAGGCGGCCACCACGGTCGGCGCGCCGACCGGCCCGAGCGGGGCGGCCCGGCCGGCGAAGTAGCCCCGCCAGTAGCCGCGCAACCCGACCGCCTCGTACGCGGCGCGGGCCCGGGGGTGGAAGTAGGTCACCGCGTGGACGGGCTCGAAGTGCGTCCACATCAGCCGGGCCAGCCCGGTGTCGTCCAGCGCCGCCACGTGCACCTCCGCGTCGGTGGGCAGATCGCCGCGGGCGGGGTGGACCGCCCGCGGTGACCATGAACCTACTGCCGCTGGGTGACCGGACGGAAGCCAGTTGTGAGCTACTGCGCGGCGAGCACGTCGACGACGAAGCGCAGCGGACCGGCCGGCCGGCCGCCCGACGCGTCGTTGCCGTACGCCAGCCCGGCCGGGATGTCCAGCTGCACCCGGCTGCCCACCGGCACGCCCACCAGGCCCTGGTCCCAGCCGGGGATGACCTGGCCGACGCCGATCGGGAAGGTGGCCGGCTGGCCGCTGTTCCAGGAGGCGTCGAACTCCTTGCCGTCCTTGTAGAACACGCCCACGTAGTTCGTGGTGATCTGCTGGCCGGCCTTGACCGCCGGGCCCTTGCCCTTGACCAGCGTGGTCACGGTGAGCTTCTTCAGCTCGCCCTTGCCCGCCTCGACGGCCGGCTTGGTCTTCAGCGCCGGGTCGATGTCGGCGGGGAGCTGCGGGGCGGGAGGCGCGGTGGGCTCGGCGGCCGGAGCGCTCGCGCTGGCCGAGGCGGCGGTGCTCGCCGGCTTGTCGTCGTCACCGCTGTTCTTCCAGACGATGCCGCCGATCACGAGCGCCACGGCGAGCACACCGGCGAAGGCGCCCAGCATCGACTGCCGGCGGCGCCTCGCCTCGGCGGCCTTCTTGGCCGCCAGCTGGGCGGCCAGCCGCCGCTCCGCCTTGGTGCCCGGGCTCTGGCCCGCCGACCGGTTCTGCACGCGCTCGCTCACGTCGACTCCCTGCTGGGTGGGTGGGTGGGCCCCCGGCGGGCCGCCGCCGAGGCCAGCGCACACGGTACCTGCCCGGACGCCCGCGGTGCTCCCTCGGCCGGCGTCAATCCGGACAGCTCATCCCTCGGCGGGCAGCACCATGAAGTCGGTGACGAACGACGCGACCCGGTCGTCGGCGGTCCGGCCCACCCAGGTTCCGTAGCAGCCGTCGCCCCAGCCCGACCAGACGGTCAGCACGTTCGCGCCGGTCGCCTCGTCCACGACCGCGTCGACCAGACCCGGGACCGGGCCCTGGACGTGGTCGTCGTCCTCGGCGAGGAAGACCTCCTCGACCCGGTCGTAGTCCCAGTCCTCGATCGGGGCGAGGGCCGCCCGGTCGGCGAGGGTACCGGTGCCGGCGTCCACGCCGTAGCCGAAGAACCCGTCCTCCTCCAGCTCGCCGACGTCCTGGTCGTCCACGAGGGCCATCTCCCAGCGGGCCACCGGCTCGTCCCGGATCACCAGCTCCAGCGCGGCCACCCGCCGGTCGGTCTCCACGCCGTCCCGCCGGATCGACGACACCCAGGCCCGGGCCGGGTAGCGGCCGGGCTCGACGGCCACGGTGAACGGGTCGCTCTCCGGGCACACCAGCGGGTCGCAGCCGACCACGCGCCCGGTCGGCAGCACCACCTCGCCGGTCGGATGCACCTCCAGCACGTGCTCGCCCTCCCCTTCGGGGAAACGGGCACCCGGCGTCAGCAGCCGGTTGAAGTCAGGGGTGTACGGCACGTCGGTCGTCCTCTCGGCGGGAAGCGGCCGGGGGAGCGTACCTGCGGCGACCGACAGCGACGGGAGTCCATCCGGAGTACCTTTTCGACCATGGCGATCCTCACCGAAGAAGACTTGGCCCTGCTCGCCGAGCCGCAGCTCGCCCACGTGGCGACCATCGAGGTCGACGGCACCCCGCACGTCACCCCGGTCTGGGTGGACACCGACGGCGAGCACATCGTCTTCAACACGGCCAAGGGCCGGCAGAAGTACGTCAACATCGCCCGCAACCCGATGGTCGCGGTCTCCGTCGTGGACAAGGCGGACGACTTCCGCACCCTCTGGGTCAAGGGCACCGCCGAGCTGGTCACCGAGGGGGCGGACGAGCACATCGACCGGATGGCGCAGAAGTATCTGGGGCAGGACACCTACCCGTTCCGCCGCCCCGGGGAGGAGCGGGTGATCGTCCGGATCACCCCGACCGAGAAGCTCGGCCGGGGCTGACGACCTGTGCATCCCGCCGGCAGGCCCGGCGGGATGCCCCGTCACCGTTGCTTGGTGCAGGTCAGAACCACCAGATCGTCGACCGCGACGCGGGCGCCCTTCTTGTGGGACTGCTTGGTCACCGTCCAGTTCGCCGCGAGGATCACGAAGGTGTCGTTCTCGTCCTGGCTGCCGAACTGGATGTTGGTGAGGCCCAGCTTCTCGAGCTTGTCCTGAGCGACGGCGGCGTTCATCCCCACCAGATTCGGCATGACGACGGTGGTCGGCTTCGGCGAGGCCGCCGGCGTGGTCGGCGCGACGGAGAGGGTCGGGGCAGCCGTCGTGGGGGCCGCCGCCGTCGTCGGGGGCAGCGACGGGAGGACCGGAGCGGCCGCCGTCGGCGCGACCTTCTTGGCCGACGTGGACGCCGGATCGTCACTGCTGACCAGCGCGGCGACACCGGTGAGGCCGCAGCAGCCAAGGACGACCGCGCCGATCACGATGCCGATGATCGCGCCGGTGCCGAGCTTGCGTCGGGGTGCGGCCGGGGCCGGGGGCAGGAACGGTGGAGGCTGGTGCGTCGGCGGTTGAGGCGGCATCGGCCAGGGCGAGGTGGGGGGTTCGGTTGTCACCGAGCGATCTTTGCGAGCTCAACCATTCGCGGGAAACCTCCGCTCGGCCATTCCCCGCCCAGCGGGTAGCTGAGCTGCAAGATCCAAAAGGCTGACGGGGAGACAGCAGGTCAGGCGGTCTTGCGGGGGGCGGCCTTCTTCTCGGCCGCCTTCTTGGCCGGGGCCTTCTTCGCGGCGGTCTTCTTGGCGGCGGTCTTCTTGGCCGGCTCGGCCTTCTTCTCCGCCGCCTTCTTGGCGGGCGCCTTCTTCGCGGCGGCCTTCTTCTCGGCGGCCTTCTTGGCCGGCGCCTTGGCCGCCTTCTGCGCCGAGCGCGCCGCCGAGATCGGGGTCGGCTCGCCCGCTCCGCCTTCCGGCGCCTCGCCCCGGGCGGCCCGGGCCCGTTCGACCGACGCCTTGAGGGCGGCCATCAGGTCCACGGCCGCGGCCGGCGCGGCCTCTTCCTCCTCCGGCTGGACCACCTCGCGGCCCTCGATCTTGGCGTCGATGACCTCCTGCAACGCCGCCCGGTAGTCGTCCGTGAAGGCGTCCGGCTCGAACTCGCCGGCCATCGAGTCGATCAGCGAGCTGGCCATGGCCAGCTCCGGGGGCCGTACCTTCAGGTCCTCGTCGAGGAAGCCGAAGTCGGGCTGGCGCACCTCGTCCGGCCAGAGCATCGTGTTGAGCAGCAGCACGCCCTCGCGGACCCGCAGGGTGGCGAGCTGCTCGCGCTGGCGCAGCGCCACCTTGACGATCGCCACCCGCTCCGAGTCGGCGAGCGCGTCGCGCAGCAGCACGTACGGCTTGGTGGCCGAGCCCTCCGGCTCCAGGAAGTACGCCTTGTTGTAGAGGATCGGGTCGACCTGCTCGGCGGGGACGAACTCCAGCACGTCGATCGCGTGCGAGGTGGTCAGCGGCAGCTCGGCGAAGTCCTCGTCGGTGAGGATGACCATCTCACCGCCGCCGATGTCGTAGCCCTTGGCGATGTCGTCGTAGGTCACCTCCTCGCCGCAGACCGAGCAGGTGCGCTTGTAACGGATGCGGCCGCCGTCGTCGCGGTGCACCTGATGGAAGCGGATGTCCTTCTCCTCGGTGGCCGAGTAGACCTTCACCCCGATCGACACCAGGCCGAACGACACCGCTCCTTTCCAGATCGCCCGCATGACGCGCTCCTCTCCCCGGTTCTGACCAGAATCGCAAATGATCGAACGGGACGCACGCGCTTCCGCGTGCAACTACAGTCATGAGGTGCCCGGCGCGCCCCTGAAGCCGATGCTCGCGATGACCGGGCAGCTCCCGGCCGGTGACGCCTGGGCGTACGAGTTCAAGTGGGACGGGGTTCGCGCGCTCGCCGACATCAGCCGCGGCCACCAGCACCTGTACGCCCGCTCCGGCGTCGAGATCACCACCGCGTACCCCGAGCTGATCCCCCTGGCCGAGCAGGTCGACGACGCGCTGCTGGACGGCGAGGTGGTGCTCTTCACCGACGGCCAGCCCTCGTTCACCGCCCTCGCCGAGCGGATGCACGTCCGCAACGCGGCCAAGGCCGCCCGGCTCGCCGCGGCCGCCCCCGTCACGTACATGATCTTCGACGTGCTCCGGCTGCGCGGCGCGGACCTGACCGGCCGGCCCTACCGGGAGCGGCGCGCGGCGCTGGAGTCCCTCGGGCTCGGCGCCGCCCGGTGGGCGGTGCCGCCGGTCTTCGGCGACGGCCCGGCCACCTACGCGGCGGCCGGCGAGCACGGCCTGGAAGGGGTGATGGCCAAGCGGGTCGACGCGGCCTACCGGCCCGGGGTGCGCTCGCCGGACTGGGTGAAGGTCAAGCTGGAGGTGACCGGCGACTTCGTGGTCGGCGGCTGGCGGCCCGGCGCGCGGAAGATCGGCGGCCTGCTGGTCGGGGTGCCCCGGCCGGACGGGCGGCTCACCTACCGGGGTCGGGTGGGCGGCGGGATCGGCGCGGCGCTCGAACGCGAACTGCTGCGCGAGCTGGAGCCGCTGCGCACCGCCGGCTCCCCGTTCGCCGGGGACGTGCCGCGCGAGGATGCGCGCGGCGCGATCTGGGTAACTCCCCAGGTCGTGGTGGAGGTCAAGTACGGCCAGCGCACGCCGGACGGGCGGCTGCGCTTCCCCCGGATCCTGCGCCTGCGCCCGGACAAGCCCGCCGAGGAGGTCGACGATGCCAGCTGACCGTCTCAAGGTCGACGTGGAGGGCCGCTCGCTGGAGGTGTCCAACCTGGACAAGGTCCTCTACCCGAAGGCCGGCTTCACCAAGGGCGAGGTGATCGACTACTACACCCGGATCGCCCCGGTGCTGCTGCCGCACCTTCAGGACCGGGCGTTGACTCGGATCCGCTTCCCCAACGGGGTCGACGGCGGCTCGTTCTTCGAGAAGAACGCCCCCGCGGCCACCCCCGCCTGGGTGCGCACCGAGAACCTGCCCGCCCCCGGGTCGAGCAAGGGACGCGAGACCATCGACTACGTGGTCGCCGACGACCTGCCCACCCTGGTCTGGCTGGCCAACCTCGCCGCGCTGGAGCTGCACACGCCGCAGTGGAAGGTCGGCAAGCACCCGGACATGATGGTGGTCGACCTCGACCCGGGCGCCCCGGCGGCGCTGAAGCAGTGCTGCCAGGTGGCGCTGCTCATGCGGGACCGGCTCGCCGAGGACGGCATCGACAGCTACCCGAAGACGTCGGGGAAGAAGGGCATGCAGCTCTGCTGCCCGATCGCCGGCACGCAGGACGCCGACGACGTGTCCGCCTACGCGAAGCGGATCGCGCAGGAGTTGGAGAAGGCGCACCCGAAGCTCATCGTCTCGAAGATGGCGAAGAACCTGCGCCCCGGGAAGGTCTTCATCGACTGGAGCCAGAACAACGCGGCCAAGACCACGGTGGCGCCATACTCGCTCCGGGCCCAGGAAGTCCCCTCGGTTTCCACCCCGCTGACCTGGGACGAGGTCGAGGCGGGCGCGGCCGGCAAGCGGCCGGCGACGAAGCCGTACACGGCGGGGGAGGTGCTCAAGCGGGTGGAGAAGCAGGGCGACCTGCTGGCCCCGCTGCTGGAGGGCGGGCCCGAACTCCCCGAAGCCTGACGGCGGCCAGTTCATGCCGGACTGACCCCACGTTCTGCGGTGCGTGGTACGACTGACGGCATGAATGCGGCATAACCGACAGGACGGGTGACGGGTGCGCCGATGACCGCCGGCAACACGAGCGACCTGCTGCGCAATCACGCCGAGCCGCAGCGCGCCACCTACGTCGAGCTCTTCTTCGACGTGATCCTCGTCTTTGCGCTGACCCGGCTGTCGCACACCCTGTTCACCGACCTCACCTGGCTCGGCGCTCTGCACACCGTGATCCTGCTCGCCGCGTTCTGGTGGGTCTGGGTCTTCACCGCCTGGACCACGGACCGCCTCAACCCGGCCCAGCCCGCGATCCAGGTCGTGATCATCCCGATCATGCTCGGCACCCTGATCATGGCGGGTGCGGCACCGACGGCATTCGGCGGGGATGGGATGATCTTCGCCGCCACCTACGTGGCCATCCAGGTCGGCCGAGCCCTCTTCGTCACCACGGCGATGCGCCGCCGGCCGGAGGTGGCGATCGGCTCGCCGCAGCAGCTCATCTGGAACTGCTTCGCCGGAGTGCTGTGGATCGCGGGCGCACTGACCGGGGGCACCACCAGGGTGGTGATCTGGCTCGTCGCGGCGATCCTCGGCTACACGATGAGCCGGCTGGACTATCGGCTGCCCAAGCTCGGCCCGGCCCGGATCACCACCCAGGCGGTCTCCGCGGAGCATCTCGCCGAGCGATACCAGCAGTTCATGATCATCGCGTTCGGTGAGTCGATCCTGGCGGCAGGCGGGCAGTTCGCCGCGTACGGGTTCGAGCGGGACCGGCTGGTCGCGTTCGTGTTGGCGTTCGCCATCACCACGCTGCTGTGGCGGATCTACTTCTACCGCGCGGGCCTGCTTCTCCCGGCTGCGATCGCGGCCAGCGCCACGCCGGCATTCTTCAGCCGGTCCGCCTCGTACGCCCATCTGGTCATGGCCAGCGGCATCGTGCTCAGCTCGGTCGGCGACGAGATCATCATCAACCACCCGTTCGCCGAGGCCAACCTGGTCTGGTCCGCCGTCATCCTGTGCGGTCCCGCGCTCTACCTGGCCGGCCGTGCCCGGCTCGACTACCTGTCGTTCAGTAAGGTCGCCGTGTCCCGAGTGGTCGGTCTGCTCCTGCTGGTCGTGCTGTCGCCCGTGCTGGCGTTCCTGTCGCCGATCCTGATCGCCGTCGTGGCCGTTGTCATCCTCACCGCGATCGCCGCCTCGGACACCATCGCCTGGCGCTTCCGCCCCAGCGAACCCAAGCCGCCGCCGCCCGGCAGACCGTACCGACGCCCGTAGCGCCACAGGCCCGCCAGTCGGCATCCGGCAGAAACGTCCGCGGCCCGTGACAACCTTCTGTGCCACCGCCACGTGTTAGGGGCGTGACCGACCAAACGCAACCACTGTCCGCGGCGGACCGGTCGTACGTGGCATTCGTCGAGGTGGCCTGGCAGCGACACATCCGGCTGGCCATGCTGCTGGCCGGCGACCGGTGGCGGGCCGAGGAACTGCTCCAGGACAGCCTGGTCAAGGTGTACGAGCGGTGGCGGCGGCTGTCCCGGCTCGACGACCCGCACGCCTACCTGCGCCGCGCCCTGGTCAACAACCACACGTCCGGTTGGCGACGCCGCCGCCGGGAGAGCCTCGTCGCGGACGTCCCCGAGCGGGCCGCCCCGACCGGCGACGTCGGCCCCGACGCCGTCGTCCTGCGTCGGGCGCTGATGTCGCTACCCGCCAAGCAGCGTGCGGTGGTGGTGCTCCGCCACTACGAGGACCTGACCGAGCGCGAGGTCGCCCAGCTGCTGGGCTGCTCGGTCGGCACCGTCAAGAGCCAGAACGCCCGGGCGCTGGACAAGCTCCGCCACCTCCTCGACGAACCCACACACGGTAAGCAGGTGATCAGTCATGAACACGCTCGATGAGCGGCTCGCCAACCGACTGCACGACATCGTCGACGGCGAGCCGGGCTCCGTACCCCCGGTTGGGGCGCTGCTCGATCGCGGCCGGCGGGCACGCCGTCGCCGGACGACCACGATGGTCGGTGCGACGTGCGCGTTGCTGGCGCTGGGCGTCGCCACCGCGGCGACCGTGGCGACGACCCCGACGCCGGACCGTCCCGGCATCGCCGCCGAGGCGTCACAGCCGGAGCCGCCCTCGCCGGCGATCAAGCTGGTCTCGGCCGTCGCCGCCAGCGAGAACATCAGCTACCGGATGCGGCTCACCAACTCGGGGCCGGAAGGACTGACGTACGAGGGCGCTTTCGACCCGAGGACGGCCACCGGGTACGTCCGGGTGGCGCAGGACGACTCCGTCATGACCGAACTGCTGATCAACGGCACCCGGTACGAAGGCGCGGAACCACCGCGGGGCAAGCTGCCGGCCGACAAGAAGGGTCCGGGCGAGACGTACGGCCGCTACGGCCAGTATCCGGGCAGGTATGACCGGCTGTCCCTCTACGGCGACGGGAACAGTGTCCTGGGCGCCGCGGCACCCGACCCGGCGGCCCTGTTCACGGCCCTCAAGGGCGCGAACGCGACCATCTCGGAGAAGCCCGACCGGACGCTGCACTTCGAGTACGCGACGGCGGAGCAGGTCGGGTCGACCACCACGTCCGGTGACATCACGCTCGACGGCGACGGCCGGATCGCGAAGGTGGCACTCACCGGCACCTGGCAGTCGACGGCGAAGGGCCGGCTCGACAAGGGCACGTTCAGCTCGACGCTCGAACTCTTCGACTACGGCGTCAAGGTGACGGTGGAGCGCCCGACCGACGTCGTCAAGGTCAAGAAGTAGTGGTCTCCCCGCCGGCGGCGAGCTGCCCGCGACCCGATGGTCGCGGGCAGCTCTGCTCCCGGTAGTTGGGGATCAGCGGCGGGCGGCGTCCCAGGCGGCGCTGCTCCGGAAGTACGTGTCATACAGCTCCTGCACCTCCAGCAGGCTCTCCGGCGGCACCTTCCCGTAGGCGATCCGCTCCAGGTGGCGGAAGTACTCGAACCGCTCGACGCCCGGGGTGATGACGATGAGGATGTCGGCCTTCGCGCCCGGCGCGGCGGCGAACGCGTGCGCCACGCCGGGCGGCACGATCACCAGATCGCCGCGCTCGGCGGTGACGACCTGCTCGCCGGAGAGCAGCTGCGCGGTGCCGTCGAGCAGGTAGAACAGCTCCGCGGAGTTGCCGTGGTGGTGCGGCCGGGCGCCGTCCGCGCCGTCGGTCAGGGTGACCCGCTGGGTGGAGAGCGCCCCGCCGGTGGCGCTGCTGTCGGCGAGCAGCCGGATCGTGGTGGGGGCGCGGCCCACCACCTCGGCGTCCGCGTCCCGGACGATGACGGACCGGTCGAAGTCGGGCGTGATCAGGGACATCGCGCTACTCCTGTCGTGGCGGTGTGGGTCAGAGGGCGAACAGCAGGACGGCGTTGAGCAGGATGACCACGGCGGTGGCGAAGTGGACGCCGAAGGCGACGGCCTTCCTGCCGTGACGTAGCACGATGAGCGTGTCTCCCAGCGGGTTGATCGCGACGATCAGCATGTACCAGGCGACCGCCTCGGCGCTGGTGAAGGCGATGAGGGCGAGACCGAGCAGGCCGTAGCTGAGGTCGCGCAGGCCCTTGATCCTGAGGTACGCGGGGTCGTCGTCCGCCTTGACCGGGACGCCGTAGCCGGCGGCCGAGGCCTGGGGCTGCAGGAGGAACCGGGTGCCGAATGAGACACAGAAGAGGCTGAGGGCGATGGCGAGCCCGTAGGCGATGGTGCTGAGCATGGTCGACTCCGTTCGCTAGCGCTGCTAGATCTGAGAGCGAAGCTAGCAGAGCGGCGGCAGAATGGCTAGCAGTGCTAGAGTTCGGTCATGTCGATTCAGGCGCGGCGGGAACGCGAGCGGGCGGAACGGGAGCGGGCGATCATCGCCGCGGCCCGCGATCTGGCCGAGGCGGAGGGCTGGGACGCGGTCACCACCCGCCGGCTCGCTGCCGAGATCGAATACAGCCAGCCCGTCCTCTACAGCCACTTCAAGGGCAAGGACGCCATCATGGCGGCCGTCGCCGTGGAAGGCTCCGCCGATCTGGCCGCCGACGTCGCCGCCGCCCGGGCCGCCGCGACCGACCCGCGGCAGGCGGTGGCCGGCATCGCCACGGCGTACGCCGAGTTCGCCGACCGCCGGCCCGCGCTCTACGACGCGATCTTCAACCTCCCCGTCGCCCTGTCCTTCGCCAGCCAGGACACGCCGGTCGAGCTGGCCCGGGCCTTCGCCGAGCTGGCCGAGACCCTGCGCCCGTTCGCCGGTGACGACGACCTGGAGACGTTCACCGAGACCTTCTGGAGTGGGCTGCACGGGCTGGTCACGCTGATGCGCAACGGCCGGCTCCGGCGGGAGGAACACGAGCGGCGGCTGGCCATCCTGGTCGACCGCTTTACCCGGCTAGGGTGAGCTGACCGCCAGGGAGGAGTCATCCGATGGCCGACCACCCACCCGTCGCCGTCGCGACCGGCGAGCCGCTGCTCAGCTACCTCGACGGCGCCACCGGCGAGCGCACCGACCTCACCGCGCAGCAGTTGGGCGCGTGGGCGGCCCGCAGCGCCGGGCTGCTCCGGGACGGCTGTGGGCTGCGCCCCGGCGATCGGGTCGCCGTGCTGCTGCCGCCGCACTGGCGCACCGCGGCCGTGCTCATCGGGGCCTGGTCGGTCGGGCTGGCGGTCTCGTTCCGGCCCCGGGCCCTGGCCGGGCTGCCGGTCCTCGAACCCGGCGCCGACCTGCCCTACGACGCCGTGTTCGTGACCCCGGAACGGCTCGACGACTGGCTGGAGGACGTGCCCGAGGGGACGCACCGCTACCTCGTCGGCACCGGCCCCGGCCCGCTGTCCTCGGTGCCGGCCGGTTGGTTGGACTGGTCCCCGGAGGTGCTCCGGCACCCCGAGATCGCTCCCGACCTGGGCGCTCTCCGCCCGTCCGATCCGGCCAGTCCGGACGGCACCAGCTACGGCGAGTGGGGTGCGGTGGCACGGGAGTACGCGAAGCAGCTCGACCTGTGCGCCGGCGACCGGCTGCTGGTCGACGTGGCCGAGCACGAGCAACCGCTGAAGTGGCTGCTCGCCCCGCTCGCCGCCGGCGCGTCGGTGGTGCTCTGCGCCAACCTCGACCCGGCCGCCCGGGAGGAGCGCATTGCCGCGGAGCGGGTCACCCGGGTCCTGTGAGGCTGCCTAGCCTCGGCGTTCGCTGGCCCGGTCGACGCCCTTGTGCACCCGGACCGTGCGGTCGACCAGCTCGCGCAGCGCGCTCTCGTCGATGTCATCGAGTCGCTTGAGGTAGAGGCAGCCCTTGCCGGTCTTGTGCGGGCCGAGCCGGGCGAGCACGGACGGGTAGCGCTCCTCGTAGCCGCCCACGAGGTAGACGACGAGCTGCTGCTTGCGCGGCGAGAAGCCGACGAGCGGCCAGTCGCCCGTGTGCCCGCTCGCGTAGACGTAGTGGTAGCTGCCGAAACCCACGATGCTCGGGCCCCACATCACCGGACGCTCGCCGGTGACCTCGCGCAACAACGCGCAGAGGCGCTCGGCGTCGGCCCGCCGGCGGTCGTCCGGCACGGCCGCCAGGAAATCGTCGACGCTGGCGTCGGTCGGCACGGTCACCGGCTGCTTCGAAGTCGCCATGGGCTGATGCTGCCAGGCGAGTACGACAACGAATCCGGTTGACACCCGTCCCGGGCGCGGTGCCTACTGCCCAGCGGGCTGCCCGCTTGTGTGAGCGGCGATTGTTACCGGGGGTGGGGAGTGGACGGGCTTATCTGGAAAGAGTTCGGCGAGGAACACCTCGCGGAGCTGACCGGGCTGGCCGAGGCGTGCCTGGCCGTCGACGGTGGGCTGCCGCTGTTCGCCCGTACCCCGCTGTTGCGGGCGCGGCTACTCCAGACCCGTACCCTCGGCGCCTGGCACGACGGCGGCCTGGTCGCGGCCGTGGGTGTCGGCACCGCCGGGCAGGCGGCCACCAGCACCGGCCTGGTGCATCCGGACTGGCGTGGGCGCGGTCTCGGCGGGCGGCTGCTGAGCTGGGCCGACGAGCAGGCGGGCGACGCCGACCTGCTGGTGACCACCGAGTCGTGGAGCCCGGGCGCGGACGCCCTGTTCACGGCGCGCGGCTTCGAGCGAACGTTCACCGAGTGGGTGCAGCGGCACGACCTCAGCGCGCTTCCGGAGGTCGCCCGCCCCGACGGCGTGACCACCCAGCCGGTGACGCTCGGTCCGGAGCTGTTCGAGACCTACCGGGCGTCGTTCGCCGGTCGGCCTGGCTTCGCCTCGCCCACCGCGGAGGAGTGGCTGGGTGAGCTGGGGGAGGACGACGAGTACCGGGCGGACCTGTCGCTCATCGCCCGCGGTCCCGACGGCGCGGCCGTCGGCTTCGTCAACGTCATCGACAACTGGGTCGACCAGGTTGGCGTCGTGCCGGGGTGGCGGGGACGGCGGGTCGGGGCGTATCTGGTGGCTTGTGCGCTGCGGGGTCTGGCGGCCGACGGAGCGCGGGAGGCGTGGCTCTGCGTCAACGACAACAACCCGGCCGCGGCGCTGTACCGGCGGCTCGGGTTCCAGGACGCCGGCCGGCGGGCCCGATACCTGCGCCGCCGTTCGTAGGTTGCTTTGAGGAGGGCTGGCGCGGGGGGGGCGGCGGTTGGGCGGGGGCCCGGGCGGGGCGGGTGGGCCCGCGGGGTGGTAGGAGGTCGCGGGCGGGGGGGGGGGGGGGGGGCGCCGGGGGGGT
>NZ_JBEXLR010000015.1:0-91354 GCF_040610095.1 Micromonospora sp. NPDC004540 | reverse complement strand
CCAGGCCCGTCCGCGCGCCGGGTGGGGACATCCGCAACCTACGCCCGGCGGCGGGGGGCGGGGACGGCCGGCGGCGGAGGCGGCGACGTGCCGCTAGGGCGTCGCGAGACCCGCGCTGATCGTCCGGGTCAGCGTGGCGTTGTCGTCGTCACCGTCCAGCGACCAGACCATCGCCCCGGCCAGGCCGGCCCGCCGGACGTAGAGCGTCTTCTGGAACACGACCACCGGATCGTCGTACGTCCAGAGGGTCGTGCCGTCGAACAACCAGGCGTGCCCGGCGCGCAGGTCGCGGTGGACGGTGTAACCCTTGCCGGGCAGGGTCTTGAGCTGCCGGTAGTCCTCGGAGCCGGCCTCGAAGGTGGCCGGCGCGGGCCCGGCCGCGGGCTGGAACAGCCCGTCCCCGCCCCCGGTCACGCCGGTCCAGCCGCGACCGTAGTAGGGGATGCCGAGGACCAGCTTGCCGCGCGGCGCGCCCCGGGCCAGCCAACCGTCGATCGCCACCTCGGCGGAGAAGTCCGGGCTGTCCGGCGCGCCCGCCGGCACGCGCAGCGCCGACTGCTGGTTGGTGACCGCGTCCCAGGAGCCGTGGAAGTCGTATCCCTGCACCGTGGCGAAGTCCAGGTACCGGAAGATCTTCCGGCCCTCGTAGCCGGCGTCCATGGCCGCCGGGTTGGCCGGCAGGAACGCGGTCAAAGCGTAGTGCTTCCGGGTCTGCCGGCCGTACGCGTCGAGTTGCCGGCGGAACTCGGCGAGCAGCCGGGTGAAGTTCTCCCGGTCCTCGGCGCGGACCACGTTGCCCGGCTCGCCCGGCCAGTTCGGCCACTCCCAGTCCAGGTCGATGCCGTCGAAGACATCGGCGGCGGCGCCCGGGCCGCCGCTGCCGCCGTCCAGGACCGGCAGGTTGCCCTTCAGGTAGAGGTCGATGCAGGAGGCGACGAACGCCCGGCGGGACGCGTCGGTGCGGGCGGCGTTGGAGAAGTACGTCGACCAGCTCCAGCCGCCCAGCGAGATCATCACCTTGAGGTCGGGGTGCCGGGCCTTGAGCTTGGCCAGCTGGCCGAAGTTGCCGTTGAGCGGCTCGCCCCAGGCGTCGGCCACGCCGTCGACGCTCTCCTCGGCCGGGACGGGGCGCTGGTAGTCGGCCCAGGCGTCGCCCTCGCCCGGCCTGCCGTCCACATAGCAGCGCCCGTCCTCGCTGACGTTGCCGAACGCGTAGTTGACGTGTGTGAGGCGGCTCGCCGCCCCGGAGGTGTCGAGCTTCTTCACCGGGAAGGCCCGGCCGTAGATGCCCCACTGGGTGAAGTAGCCGACCCGGTGGTATCCGGTCCGGCGGGACGAGCCGTCCGCGGCGCTCGCGGCGCTCGGCGGGGCGGCGGTGACCAGCATGGTCGACAGGGCGACGAGGGCGGTGAGACGGCGGTGGCGGAATGGTCGCATCGGCACTCCCACGAGGGACGGAGCGGGATTAGTTAAGAGACCTTTCTGATCGATGAAGCTAAGCCGGTCGCGATTCACGGTCAAGTTCCCGCGCCGGAGTTGCTAGGCTGGCGGGAGCGCGTCGAGAGACCGCGCTGCGACTCGAAGGAGACAGACATGACGGGCGACGACGACATCTCCGGGTGATCCCGGCCCACCTCGTCGCATCCCTGTCTCGTCATCCGGGCGGCCGTGCCGTGCCCGGCGCAACCCCTGAGGGTCTTCTCGATGTCCGACACCTGTGTCGTTTGCAGCAACCTCTCCTTCTCCTGGCCGGACGACACCCCGGTCTTCCAGAACCTGTCCTTCACCGTGCCGCCCGGCCGCACCGGCCTGGTCGCGCCGAACGGCGCCGGCAAGACCACCCTGCTGCGGCTGATCGCCGGTGAGCTCACCCCGACCGGCGGCGCCGTGACGGTGGACGGCGTGCTCGGCTACCTGCCGCAGAACCTGCCGCTGGACGGCGACCTGACGGTGGCCCAGGTGCTGGGCGTCGACGCGGTCCTCCGGGCGCTGCACGCCATCGAGGCCGGAGACGCCCGCGAGGAGCACTTCACCACCGTCGGCGACGACTGGGACGTGGAGGAGCGCAGCCGGGCCGAACTCGACCGGCTGGGCCTGGGGGACGTTCCGCTGGACCGGCGGCTGGCCACGCTCAGCGGCGGGCAGGTCGTCTCGCTCGGCCTCGCCGCGCAACTGCTCCGTCGCCCCGACGTGCTGCTGCTCGACGAGCCGACCAACAACCTCGACCTCGACGCGCGGCACCGCCTCTACGGGGTGCTCCAGGAGTGGTCCGGCTGCCTGCTGCTGGTCAGCCACGACCGGGCCCTGCTGGACCGGATGGACCGCATCGCCGAACTCGACCGCGGGGAGGTGCGGCTGTTCGGCGGCAACTTCACCGCGTACGAGGAGGCCGCCCGGGCGGCCCAGGAGGCGGCCGAGCGCACCGTGCGCGGCGCCGAGCAGGAGGTGAAGCGAGAGAAGCGCGAGATGCAGCAGGCCCGGGAGCGGGCCGAGCGGCGGGCCGGCAACGCCGCCCGCAACCTGGACAGCGCCGGCCTGGCCCGGATCGTGGCCGGCGGGCTCAAGCGCAGCGCCCAGGAGTCGGCCGGCCGGTCCCGGCAGTTGCATGCCAACCGGGTCAGCGAGGCCCAGTCCCGGCTCGACGAGGCCAGCAGGGCGCTGCGCGAGGACCAGACGCTGACCCTGGACCTGCCGGACACCACCGTCCCCGCCGGCCGGACCGTGGTGGCGGGGGAGCGGATGCAGGTGCACCACGACGGCCGGGCGGTCTTCGCCGGGGCCGGTGTGGACCTGAGCATCCGGGGGCCCGAGCGGATCGCGCTGACCGGCCCCAACGGCGCCGGCAAGTCCACCCTGCTCCGGCTGCTGCGCGGTGACCTCGACCCGGAGGGCGGCGAGGTGCGCCGGGGCGAGGGCCGGGTCGCGTACCTGTCGCAGCGGCTGGACCTGCTCGACCCGGACCGCACGGTGGCGGAGAACTTCGCCGCGTACGCCCCGGACCGGCCGCCGGCCGAGCGGATGAACCTGCTGGCCCGGTTCCTCTTCCGCGGCGCGCGCGCCCACCTGCCGGTCGGCGTGCTCTCCGGCGGCGAACGGCTGCGGGCCACCCTCGCCTGTGTCCTGTACGCGCAGCCGGCGCCTCACCTGCTCCTGCTGGACGAGCCGACCAACAACCTCGACCTGGTCAGCGCGGGGCAGTTGGAGAACGCCCTGGGCGCCTACCGGGGAGCGTTCGTGGTGGTGAGCCACGACGAGCGGTTCCTCGCCGAGATCGGCGTGCGGCGGTGGCTCCGCCTCGACGGCGGCCGGCTCCGGGAGGTGCCCGCACCCGACCTCGCCTGAGGCCTCCACCCGAGCCGGTCAGGTGACGCTGTCGCCGTCGGCATGGTCGGCGTTGGCGGCCCGCAGTCGGGCCACCAGCTGCTCCAGGGCGGCAACCTCGGCGCGGAGGGCCGCGCGGCCCTGTCGCGTGAGCCGCAGCCAGGTGCTGGGGCGGCGACCGTCGTAGGCCTTGATCACTCGGAGCAGCCCGGCCTGTTCCAGGACCCGCAGATGGCGGTTGAGGTTGCCGTCGGTCAGGCTCAACTCGTCACGGAGCGTGGAGAACCTGCACTCCTGCGTCTCGCTCAGCACGGTGAGGATGGCGAGTCGTACGCGCTGGTGCACAACGTCGTCAAGGGCCAACGCCGGGTGAGGTGGCGGCGGCGGCTCGGTTGGCAACGGTGAGTCAGCCATACCTGGACACCCGCCAGCTCTGCCAGCCGCGCGCCGCCGCGAACGCGACCAGCGGCACGGACATCAGGATCAGCCAGATCCCCGGGCGCCAGGCGATCTGGCCGCCCAATGTGTTCGGGACTCCGTCCAGCGGGCCGGTCAGGTCGCCACCGAGCAGGTCGGTGGCCCAGCCCGGCAGGTATCCCATCGGGGCCCAGCCGCACAGCCAGACCGTGAGGACGGCGATCCAGCCGCCCGCGACCGTCAGGGCCCGGCTGCGCTCCGCCCAGCCGAGGACCAGCACGGCCGCGGCGATCGGCACCAGTGGCGTCAGCAACCCGGGCAGCCAGAAGTGACCCCCGCTGGAATTCAGGGCGTCCAGTTGCTGCGGTTGCTGCTGCGGTACCGCCGCCAGCACGGCGAGCAGGAGCAGAATGCCGAGTCCGGTGCTGACGAACAGCGGCCAGGCCACCCGGAGGCCCGACGACCGGGACCGCCAGCGGTACCAGAGGCCGACGGCGGCGAACAGCAGGGGCGTGCCGAGGAACCAGAACAGGTACGACGCGAGCGGATCGCGCTGTTCGTCGGGCAGGCCCGCCCAGTACGGGGAGTCGACCGAGATGCCGTACGTCGAGGCGAACGGGCGGCGGTAGAGCGCGCTGCTCGCGAGCAGCAGCACGGCGATACCCAGGGCGGGCAGCCACGCCCCGCCGTGCGCCCGCACGCGGGTCCGCCGGCGAAGCCATCTCAGCTCGGTCAACGTCTGCGTCGCGTGTCCGTGGTCCGGGTTCACGGCGCTCCCCACTTTGCGTCAGCACAGCACTTTGCAATGCAAAGAGAGTAACGGTTGGCGGATCGCCGGCCAAGAGGCTCGGCCACATCACCCGTAGGAGTGTGCGATCACCGACGGCCGGGGTGCTCACAGCGGCCGGTTCAGTCCGACGTGGAGGTGGCCGGCCCACCGGGTCGGCGTCGCCGGGAACTCGTCGCGGACGGCCCGCATCGTGTCGGCGAGCACCCGGGCCGCCGCGGCGGTGTCCGGCGGCCGGGTGCCGCCGTCGGTCAGTCCGGCGTAGAACGCGGCGGCGACCCGCGCGCTGTCCGGGGTGCGCCACGTCGTGCCGATCACGCCCCGGAAGCCGGCGAGCTGGAACGCCGCGGCCAGGTGCAGCGGCTCGTCGGTGAACGTCGGGTGCGTCTCGGCGGAGCCGCACGCGGACAGGAAGGCCAGTTCGGCCCGCTCCAGCTGGTACGAGCCCACCCGGTGCGGGCTGAGCGTGCCACCGGCGCCGAGGCGCAGCCCGCCGGTCAGCATCGCGGCGACGCCGGGATCCGCCTCGCCGTGGCAGGCGAAGTGCGCGATCGGGTGCTCCCGCAGCGCCTCCGCGACCACGTCGAGCGCCACCTCGGTTCCGGCGAGCACCGTCGAACCGGGCATCAGCCGGGCGACCTGCTCGACCTCGGCGCGTACCTGGGACAGCGCCGGCAGGTCCCGGGCGGTCGGCACGCCGACGACGGCGGCCGTGGCGGTCGTCGGCCGTGGCGGCCGGTCCGCCCCCGCGTGGGCCAGGGCGGTGAGGGTCGGCGTCCAGGACGACACCGCACGGTCGAGGACGGTACGCCGGCGGCCCGGCTCGCGGTGGTGGCCGGCCGCGTGCAGCGGGAGTCGGGCCAGCGCGCCGACCGGGCACCACCAGATCCGCGGCGCCGGGTCGTCCACGGGGGCCAGCAGGTCGAGCACCGGCCCGGCGACGGCGTCCCACAGCCAGGCGAGGATGCCGTGCAACTCCTCCTGGGCGGCGGCGCGCCGGTCGAACGGCACCGCCGGGTCGGTCGCCTCGGCCACCGCCGCGTACCAGCGGACCACGTGCCGCTGGACCACGGTCGCGCGCAGGTCGGGCAGGCGCACCGGCCGCACCGGCCGCTCCGGGTCCGCCGGGACGACCAGGGCGTCGCCCCGGTCGCCGTGCGTGGTGACGACGACGACCGGCATTCCGGCCAGCCGCCGGCGCAGCAGCGGCATCGACGGCGGACGGAGGAAGTCGGCGAACCCGGGCAGCCGGCGGATCCGCTCGACCACCCGGTCCCGCTCGGCGGCGAGCTGCCGGGTCCGGGCCAGCCAGACCGGTCGGGGATCCCAGTCCCTGCTGGAGCTGGCCAGCACCTCGCCGGCCGCCGTCCGGCGTTCCACCTCGATGGTGAACTTCCGGACCTGCGTGTAGGCGTCCGCCTCCGCCAGTTCCCGGTCGACCCGGTCGAGCTCCGTGGCGAGCCGGGCGTCGATCGCGCGCAGCTCCAGCCGGCCGCCGCGGATCCCGAGGGCCTCGTGGAACAGCAGGCCCCGGCCGCGTTCCAGGAGTTCGACGGCGCGCTCGGCGTCGCCCGCCGCGAGCGCCGCGGCGGCGGCCTCGGTCGCCACCCCGCCCAGCGCGGCGACCGTGCCGAGCCGGCGGCGCCCGGACGACGACCGGTCGACGGAGGCCGGCAGCTGTCGCACCGCCCGCTCCAGGGCGGCCAGTCGGGCCGCGGGATCGCCGGCCTCCCGGGCCATCTCGGCCTGCTGGCGTTCCGCGTCGACCCGGGTCGCCGAGTCCACCCCGGACGACGCGGCGATGGCCGCGTACGCCGCGATGGCCTCGCTCCGCGCCGGCTCGGCGTCCGGGCCTGCCGACCGGGCCAGCTCGGCCGCGGCCCGGGCGAGCAGCCTGGCCCGCAGCGGCCACCAGTGGTGCCCGGTCGGGGTCTGCGCCAGTGCCTGGCGGGCCAGCCGGACGGCGTCGGCCAGCACGTCGAGGTCACCGCCGACCCGGTACCGCTGGTAGCGGGTGTCGGCGATCGCGCTGCCGATCCGGGGCTGGTCCGGGTGGTCCGGCGGCACCAGGGCGAGCGCCTCGCGGTACGTGCGTTCGGCTGCCAGCAGGCCGTCCTCGTCGGCCTGGCGCACGGCGAGGAGGGACCGGCTGCTCGCGTGGTTGTAGAGGAAGCCGACCCGGCGGGAATCGCCGGCGGGCAGCGCGTCGGCGGCCCGACGGCTGGTCTCCACGGCCTCGGCGAGCAGCGTGTCGTCGGGCGCCAGCGCCGCCCGGCGGGACAGCATGCTGGCGAGCCGCATGAGCCGCAGCGGATAGGTCTCGTGCCGCGCGGGCGTGTGCTCCAGCGCCTCCCGCTGGTGGCGCAGCGCCTCGTCCACCAGCTCCGGGTCCTCGGCCAGCCAGCCGGCGTGGGACAGGGTGCCGGCGAGCACCACGAGCTGCTGCGGACGCAGGTCCGGCTGCCCGTCGACCAGGTCCAGCGCCGCGCGCGCGGCCGAGACGGCGATCTCGACCAGCCCCTCGGCCCGCCCGTGCACCCCCGCCTGGGCGGCGGCGCCGGCCAGCAGGTTGAGCGCCGACCGCCGCAGCGGATGCCCCGGCCCGGTGGCGTCCAGCGCGAGCTGTGCCCAGGTCGCCGCCCGCGCCGCCCCGTTCAGGTCGCCACCGTGTTCCCAGCGGTCCAGCTCCGCCTCGGCCAGCAGGAGCAGGGCCCGGGGCCGCTCCGGATGGTCGCCGGGCACCGCGGCGACCAGCACGACGGCCGACTCGTGCCGCTCGGCCAGCGCCGGGGGAGCGGCGTCCACGGTGACCCGTCCGGCCCGATCCTCGGCCCGCCGCAGCAGCCGGTCGAGCACCTCCGGCTGGTCGGCCGCGGTGACGATCGCACCCGCCAGGTCGGGGCCGACCTCGCGGGCCAGCAGGTTGGCGACGGTGTTCAGCTGCTGGAGGGCCGGCGCCGCCGCCGGCCGGTCGGGCGCCGTGGCCCGGACCGCGTCGCGCCAGGCGGCGGTCGCCTCGAGCAGGAGCGCCACCGACGCCTGCTCCGGCACCTCGTGCAGCCGGCACAGCGCCGCGCCGAGCGTCGTCACCACCCCCGGATCGGTGGGTCGGCGTCCCCAGGCGAGCTGGGCCGCCCGGCGGTGGTCACCGACGGCGAGTTCCAGGGCCCGCGGGCCGGCGCCCCGGTCGAAGTAGCGTTCGAACAGGCGGCCGCGGCGCAGCAGCCGGTGCGGCCGGTGCGGGTCCCGCGCCGAGGTCGCCCCCACGGCCTGCGTCGCGGCGTCCAGGGCCTCGTCGTAGCTCCGGCCGTCCCCGGTCTCCTCGGCCAGCGCCGCCAGCGCCTCGGCGAGATCGGTGAGCAGCGCGGCACGGAGCAGGTCGGCCGCTTCGTCGCGCTCCCGGGACAGGTACGGCAGCCACTCCTGATACAGCGTGACGAGCATCCGGAGGGCCTTCCCGGAACCGGCCCGGTGCCGCTGTCGGAGACCCGCGATCCGGTCGGCCTGCTGCTGGGTGAGCAGGACGTCGGACAGGCGCGGCGCGCCGGCCCGGTCGCTCTCCCGGTAGTCGTCCCGGATCAGCTCGGGCACCCGGTCGGGGTCGTCGCGGCAGCCCTGCCGGAACAGCGTGACGGCCGCCCGGCGCTCCCGCAGGCCGGCCAGACCGGGCAGGTCGAGGTAGCGGTACCAGTGGAGCCGGGCGAGCACCTGCGCGGCGGTGCGGCCGGCGCCCCGGTCACCGGCCGCGGCGGCGAGCAGGTCCGTGTCCGGCCACAGGTCCGGTCCGGTGAGGACGGACGGGTCACCGGTGCGCTCGTACTCCGCGGTCACCGCCGCGACCCGCCGTACGGCGGCGCTGGTGGTCCGTCTCGACATCGCTACTCGATTCCGGTGCGCCGGCGTCGGCCTACGAGCTCCGTCGCCCATCCTGCCCGCCCCGGCCGGTGGGCGGAAGCGGGCCCACGACCCACCTCTGGGGACGGTGGGGCTTGCCCCGGTCGCTAATCTGGCAGCGGAAGCCAACCGGTGCCCGGGGAGCGGCCTTGGAACTCGTTGCGGAGCGCGTCGGCCGGTTGTGCCATCAGGCCGTCGGCGAGCAACTACGCGAGCATGCCGAGCGGTACGGCGTCGCCGAGGTGCTCGACCGGATCGCCGACGCCGTCGGCCAGGGCCGCCTGGACGACCGGCTCGCGGAGGACCTCGACCGGCTCGACGACGCCTTCGCCCGGCACGGCATCGACGGCCTGACCACCGGCGTACGCGGGTTCGAACCGTGGCTCGGCGGGGGCGGTCATCCCACGGTCGTCGCCTGGGGCTGCCCGAGCCCGCTGCCGTGCCCCCGCGTCGTCCCCGACGGCGACGGTGACCGGCCGGTGTGCGGGCTGACCGGCGTGCCGTTCGGGCAGCGCCGGATCGTGCTGTGAACGCCTT
Source organism: Micromonospora sp. NPDC004540 (assembly GCF_040610095.1). NCBI lineage: Bacteria > Bacillati > Actinomycetota > Actinomycetes > Micromonosporales > Micromonosporaceae > Micromonospora > Micromonospora sp. NPDC004540. Next base: position 82,398 of record NZ_JBEXLR010000015.1, on the reverse strand, counting down.
CCTCGCCGAGCTGGGCAAGCAGCTGCTGACCCGGTGGACGGCGGCGCTGCTGCTGCCGGGGGCGCTGTTCGCCGGCGCGGTGGTGCTGGCCCACGTTCTCGGCCAGCGGCACGCCGTGGATCAGCGGGCCCTGGCCACCTGGTGGGACGGGCTGACCGCCGGGCCGGCCGGTGGATCCGGAGCGACCCTGCTGATCGGCGCGATCGCGTTCCTGCTCGGCGCGGCGGCGGCCGGGCTCGTCGCGCACTCGGTGGGTGTGCTGGTCTCCTGGACGTGGAGCCTGACCGGGTCCGGGCCGGTGCTGTGCCGGCTCGCCGCCCGGCGTCGCCGCCGGTGGGAGCGGGCCGACACCGCGGTGCTGGCCGCGGAACGCGCGCTGCTCGCGGACACCGGCGACCCCGCGCTGCGCGACCGGACGCGCCGGGCCATCGCCCGCCGCGCGGCGATCTGCCTGGTGGAGCCGGCGCGGCCCACCTGGGTCGGCGATCGGCTGCACGCGACCGACGTCCGGGTGCACCGCAGCTACGGCATCGACCTGGCGAGCGGGTGGCCGCGCCTGTGGTTGCTGCTCCCGGACGAGGCGCGGGGTGAGCTGGCGGCCGCGCAGGACCGGTGCGGGGCGGCCGCCCGGCTGGTCGGCTGGGGCCTGCTCTACGCCGGCCTCGGGGTGTTCTGGTGGCCGGCCCTGGTCGTCGGGCTGGTGGCGCTGCTGGCCGCCCGGTATCGCGCCCGCCTGGCCGTGGCGGTCTACGCCGACCTGGCCGAGGCCACCGTCGACCTGTACGGCCGGGACCTGGCGGTCCAGCTCGGACTGCCCTGCCCGGACCGGCTCACCCGCGAGGTCGGCGAGCAGGTGACCGCGATCGTCCGCAAGGACGACGTCGTGCCGCGCGCCCGGCGGGCCGGTGCCGCCGACCGCTCGCCGCGCCGCCCGTGACCGGTCACGGTTGCCAGGACGGGTTGTGCAGGATGGCCAGGTTCTGCCGGGCGGTGACCGCCAGCGGGTCGTGGTGGGCGTCGGCCGACAGCGCGTCGAGGACCTCCCAGTAGCGCTCGATCGCCCGCCGCCGGTAGCCGGCCAGCGCCAGGGTCGCGGCCAGGTTGTTGCGCCGGCCCACCGTCTGCCGGCTCCGCGGCCCGTGCTTGCGCTCGCTGTGCCGGAGGTTCCGTTCGTGCAGCTCGATGGCCTGCGCGTAGTGGCCGGCGTGCTGGTAACCGATCGCCAGGTTGTTCCGGACGACGAGGGTGAGGTCGCCGTCGGCGCCCTGCGCGTGCTCGGCGGCGGCCGCCACCTCCCGCAGCACGTCCAGCCCGTCGTCGACCTGGCCGGCGGCCAGGTGAGCCTGACCGAGCGCGTTGCGGACGGCGAGGGCGTCGGTGTCGAGCGGCCCGAAGGCCGCCGCCGCCCCGGCGGCCAGGGGTTCGAGCAGGGCGACGGCCTCGGCGAACCGGCCACCGAGGCGATGGTCCTCGGCGACGCTGAGCCGGTATGCCAGCGTGCTCCGGTCGGGGACCGACTCGCGGCCGGCGCCGGCGGCCCGCCAGATGTCGAGGGAGATCCGCACCACGTCGACCGGATCGCGCACCTCGCGCGGCGGCGGCGGGGGCATGGCGGGCAGCGGCTCGGGTGGGCCCGCCTCGTCCGCCGCCCACGCCGCCAGCCGTTCCCGCAGCTCCGGTCCCGGCGTGCCCGGGACGTGCAACCGGCACACGCCGTGGTCGAGGTGCAGGTCGAGGTAGGCGCCGTCGTCGCGCAGGCCGTGCCCGTCGAGCGCCATGGTGAGCAGGCTCGGGGTGCGGATGTCCAGCCCGCGCAGGGTGGGCCAGGGTAGGCGCAGGAACCGGCGGATCGGCCGGCGCAGCTCGATGCCGGAGCGGTCGAGGACGGCGGTCAGGCCGGACGTCTCGCTCGTGCGACGCGGATGTCCACCGAGGAAGGTCACGTGCGGTAGCGCGAGCGACGACACCCGGTCATCCTCCCATCCGGAGCGGGTCCGCGCTGCCCCGGAACCGGTGGCTGCGCGGACCCGTCCGGACCGCTCGTCAGTGGGTGACGCCGGCGGCCTGTGCGGCCTCCTCCTGCGCCCGCCGCTCGTCGCCGCTGAGCGTGTGCAGCGGCTTCTCCTTGATGAAGAGGACCACGACCATCGCGAGCAGGGCCAGCGGCGCGCCGACCAGGAACAGCTCGGCCGTGGCGCTGCCGTAGACGTCCTGCACGATGCGCAGCACCGGCTCGGGCAGCGCGGAGAGGTCCGGCACGGCGGCGGAGGAGCCGCCACCGGCCGCGGCCGGGCCGAGCCGTTCGGTCATCAGGTCGGTGACCCGGTTGGCCAGGACGGCGCCGAGGGCGCTGACCCCGATGGCGCCGCCCATGCTGCGGAAGAACGTCAGCACGGAGGTGGCCGCGCCGAGCTCGTGTGCGGGCACGTCGTTCTGGGCCGCCAGCACCAGGTTCTGCATCAGCATGCCGACGCCGACGCCGAGCACCGCCATGTAGACCGAGAGGACGACGACGCTGGTGCCGGCGCCGATGGTGCCGAGCAGCAGCATCCCGGCCGTCATGACGGCGCCGCCGGCGACCAGGAAGATCTTCCAGCGGCCGTACCTGGTGATGAGCTGGCCGGCCACGGTCGAGGAGACCAGCAGCCCGAAGATCATCGGCAGGCTCATGAGACCGGCCACGGTCGGCGACTTGCCCAGGGAGACCTGGAAGTACTGCGACAGGAACACGGTGCCGCCGAACATCGCCACGCCGACCAGGACGCTGGCCACGGTGGCCAGCGAGACGGTCCGGTTGCGGAAGATGTCCAGCGGGACGATCGGCTCGGCGGCCCGGGACTCGACGAACACCGCCACGGCCAGCACCGCGACGCCGCCGGCGACCATCAGCGCCGTCCAGCCGGACGCCCAGGCGAACTTCTGCCCGGCCAGCGACGACCAGACCAGCAGCAGCGAGACACCCGTCGTGATGAGGGCGGCGCCGAGCCAGTCGATCCGCACCTCCCGGCGGACGACCGGCAGGTGCAGCGTCCGCTGGAGCAGGAAGATCGACAGGAGGGTGAACGGGACGCCGATCAGGAAGCACCAGCGCCAGCCGAGCCAGGAGGTGTCGACCAGGACCCCGCCGATCAGCGGCCCGGCGATGGTGCCGACGCCGAAGACGGCGCCGAAGATGCCCGCGTACCGGCCGAGTTCGCGTGGCGGGATCATGGCGGCCATCACGATGGTGGCCAGCGCGGTCATGCCACCGGCGCCGACGCCCTGCACGATCCGGCTGAGCAGCAGCACCTCGACGTTCGGGGTGAGGCCGGCGATCAGCGAGCCGATCACGAACAGGCCCAGCGACGACTGGATGAGCAGCTTCTTGCTGTAGAGGTCGGCCAGCTTGCCCCAGAGCGGCACGGTCGCCGTCATGGCCAGCAGCTCGGTGGTGACGATCCAGGTGTAGACGGTCTGGCTGCCGTTCAGGTCGGCGATGATGCGCGGCAGCGCGTTGGCGACCACCGTGGAGGCGAGGATCGACACGAACATGCCGACCATGAGGCCGGAGAGGGCCTGGAGCACTTCGCGGCGGGACATGCGGGCCGGGCCGACCTCGGCGGCGTCGGCGGGCGCGGCGGATACGGACATGCTGTTCCTCAACTCGGGGTGCGGGACGGGTGGGGCTTCGCCGCCGGGCCGGGATCCGGCAGGCCGGCGGCGAGGGTGTCGAACGCCTCGTCGACCAGGTCGGCGAGGGGCCGGGCGCCCGCGGTGGCGGCCCAGCGGAGCGCGGCGGTGCGGAACGCGGCGCCGGTGACGGTGGTGAGCAGGGCCGGGAACCCGTGGTCCGCGGGCACGCCCACCCGGGCGGCGACGACCTCGGTCATCGACCGCTCCGCCTCGACGCCCGCGGCGACCAGGCGCGGCAGCAGGGCGGGATTCCGCATGACCACGTCCATCCGGAGCAACCACAGCTCGCGGTCCTCCTGGAACTCCTCGATCACCTCGGCGAGCGCCGCGCGGATGGCCGCGAGGGCGGGCACCTCCGGGGGCGCCTCGGCGAGGCGTGCCACGACCCGGGCGTTCAGCGCCGCCTGGTCGCCGATGAGCGCGTCGTCCTTGCTCGGGAAGTAGTTGAAGAAGGTCCGGGAGGAGACGTCGGCCGCGGCGCTGATCTCCTCGACGGTCACCTGGTCCAGGCCGTTCTCGGCCACCAGGCGCAGCGCCGCGGTGGCCAGCGCCGTGCGGGTCCGCCGCTTCTTGCGGTCGCGCAGGCCGTCGGCGGGAAGGCTGTCCGGGGTCACCGGGCGATCCTACAACCGATCTTGCAGGCTGTGCAAAGTTTCGCGCCCTGAAGTGATCTGGCCGACAGGCCGGCCATGGCGACGCCACGGCCGGCCCGGGTCGAGCGGAGTACGGTCAGTGGCAGGCGCCGCTGCCGCTGTCGTTGTACGACTGCCCGGCGACCGGCACGAACTGCCAGTCGTAGCCGCTCGCGTGCAGGGTGAACTTCAGCAGGCCGTACGCCGAGGCGTTGCGCGCCTCGCTGTTGGGCTGGATGGTGCCGAAGCTGTAGTGGCTGGCGCCGCCCATCCCGGCGACGAAGCTGCGCAGGCCCCGGGCGGCGTCGTAGCCACCGTTCGGGTTCATCGGCCCGAACCGCTCGTAGACGTGGTTGTGGCCCCACACCACCACGTCGGCGTTGTGGTCGTACAGGGCCTGGTAGAGCGGGCGCGTCGAGGTCGACGGCGCGTGGTTGGAGCTCGACGTGAACAGCGGGTGGTGCCAGTAGGCCAGGGTGCAGGGCTTCGTGCTGGCCGTCAGGTCGGCCCGCAGCCACTGCTCCTGCGCCGACCCGGCGGACATGCTGATGTTGGAGTTCAGCGACACGATGTGCCAGTTGCCCAGGTCGTAGGAGTAGTAGCCGCGGCCGCTCGGGCCGGCCTGGGCGCCGAAGTAGCTGTAGTACGGCGTCGCGCCCGAGGTGTTGTAGTCGTGGTTGCCCGGGGACGGGCGGGTGCGTGCCTTGTGCCGGCCCCAGGTGGGCTCGTACCAGCTGTTGAACTCCGCGGCCGTGCCGTTGTCGTAGACGTTGTCGCCGGTGGTGAAGACCGTGCCGGAGATGCCGTCCAGCAGCGCCGCGGTGGCGCTGTCGCCGGAGCCGGAGTTGGCGATGTCGCCGGCGCCGACCAGGACCGGGTCGCCGGAGGGCGGCGCCGTGGTCCCGGTGGTCAGCACCAGTTGCGGCGCGTCGGCGCCGCTCTCGCGCGAGTCGTAGTACGCGCCGTCGCTGCTGGTCGAGGTCGCGCCGAAACTGTACGTGCCGTTGCCGGTGACCCGGGAGGTCACGTCGACCTCGTACCAGCCGTCGCTGCCCACGGCGCCGATCGTGCCGAGCGTGGCGCCGTCGATGGCCGGCTGGTTGTTCCAGGTGGTGCCGGTCTCCGACCAGGTCGTGTTGGACATCGCCTTGAACGTGCCGCCGGCGTTGCTGCCGCTGTTGCCGCTGATCGTGCGCAGCCGCAGCTTGGCGGCGGTGACCGTGCCGCTGAGCCCGCTCACCGTGAAGCGCAGGAACATCCGGCGGACGGGGGAGTTGTCCACCACGATCTGCGTCGCGGTGCCGTAGTTGGTGCCGGTGGTGTCGCTCTGCACGTAGGTGTCGGCGACCGGCGTCACGGTGACGGTGGCCGCCGCCGCCGGGCTCGCGCCGGTCACCACGACCGCCGCGCTGGCGGCGACCAGCACCGCGACCGCGCCGATCGGCGCCGGCGGCCGGGGGAGTCGAATGCCCATCCGGGAACCCTTCTGTGGGGTGGGTAGGGAGCGGATGGAATGTAGGAGCGTCGATGGGCCGGCCGGCGACGCCCGGGTGAACGGTCGGTCGCACCAGGCGAACGCCTCGCTGTTGCCACGGAGTTCACCGGCCGCACGCCCAACCGGCACGTCCGGTCCGTTGTGGCCGGTCCGGCGAGGCCGCACGATGGCTGACCGTCAGGTGCCGTCCGAAGGAGACGCCGGTGTATCTCTCGACCGTCTCGCGACCGGTGACCGACCCGCCCGATCCGGCGGGTCGGCGCGGCCGCCGGCTGGCCGTGGTCAGCGGCAACGTCGTCGCCCTCGGCACGGTCAGCCTCATCACCGACGTCTCCGCCGAGATGGTCACCGCCGTGCTGCCGCTCTACCTGGTGCTCGGGCTGCAACTGAGCCCGGTCGCCTTCGGGGTCGTCGACGGCGTCCACACCGGCGCCACCGCGCTGTTGCGGGTGGTCGGCGGCTTCGTCGCCGACCGGTTCCGCCGCCGCAAACTGGTCGCCGGGCTGGGGTACGCGCTCTCCGCCGTCGCCAAGCTCGGCCTGCTGCTCGCCGGCCGTTCGGTGCCCGCCATCGGCGCGGTCGTCGCGGTCGACCGGCTCGGCAAGGGCGTACGCAGCGCGCCGCGCGACGCCCTGATCACGCTCTCCACCCCGCCGGAGTCGCTGGGCCGGGCGTTCGGCGTGCACCGGACGATGGACAGCGTCGGGGCGTTCCTCGGCCCGCTGGTCGCGATCGCCGTCCTGGCGGCGGTGGGCGGCAGCTACGACGCGGTCTTCGTGGCCAGCTTCTGCGTCGCCGCCCTGGCCGTCGTGGTGTTCGTGCTGTTCGTCCGGGAGCGCCCGGCCGGGGCGGCGCCGGACGGGCCCGCCGAGGCGACGGTCTCCGTCCGCGAGGTGCTCGACCTGCTGCGCCGGCGGCCGGTCCGCCGCCTGGTGCTGGCCGCGCTGCTGCTCGGGCTGGCCACCATCGGCGACGGCTTCGTCTACCTGCTGCTCCAGCGCCGGGAGCACGTGGAACTCGTGTGGTTCCCGCTGCTCGCGGTCGGCACCAGCCTCGCGTACCTGGTGCTCGCGGCCCCGCTCGGCCTGCTGGCCGACCGGATCGGCCGGCTTCCGGTGGTGCTCGGTGGCTACGTCGCGCTCGGCGCCACCTACCTGCTGCTCGCCGGCCCGGTCGGCGGCTGGCCGCTGCTCGCCCTGGCGCTCGCGCTCTACGGCCTCTTCTACGCGGCCACCGACGGCGTGCTCATCGCGCTGGCCGGGCCGCTGCTCCCGCCGCGGCTGCGCACCACCGGCATCGCCCTGGTGCAGACCGGGCAGGCGCTGGCGTACCTGGTCTCCTCGGTCCTGTTCGGACTGGCCTGGCAGGCGTGGGGGCCGCAGGTCGCCATCGTGATCGCGGCCGTGGCCGTCGCCGGTGTCCTGGCCGGCACGGTGCTCCTGCTGGTCCCCGTCTCCCGTCCCGTCCTCCGGAGGGTGTCCCGATGACCGCGATGTCGACCCGCGTGAAGGTGGCGGTGGCGGCCGGCTCGGCCGTGCTGCTGGGCGCGGTGGCGGCCGGCTACGCCGCCGTCGCCGCCGAACCGGCCCCGCCGCCGGCCGCGGTCGGGGCGGCGACGGTCACCCTGGACGCGGGACCCCGGCTGCTCACGATCACCGACCGGCACGTCGCCGCGGTCGCCCTGGCCGACCCGGCCGGGACGCGGGCCGTCTCGACCGTGGAGTGCCTGCGGGTGTACGCCGCGGCCGGCACCGGCGTCTGCCTCGCGCCGGAGAACGCCTGGTCGTACCAGGTCGTGGTGCTCGACCGGGCGCTGCGCCGAACCCGTGCCTTCCGCATCCCCGGCCTGCCCAACCGGGCCCGGGTCTCCGCCTCCGGCCGGATGGTCTCCTGGACGACGTTCGTCGGCGGCGACTCCTACACGGCCAGCGGTTTCTCCACCCGCACCGGCATTCTCGACACCCGCACCGGCGCCACCGTGATGTCGCTTGAGGATTTCGCGGTGACCCGCGACGGCCGGCCCTACCGCAACGCCGACGTCAACTTCTGGGGCGTAACCTTCGCCGCCGACGACACCGTCTTCTACGCGACCATGTCCACCGGCGGGAAGCGGTATCTCGTCCGGGGCGACGTCGCCGCCCGCGCCGTGACGACGCTCAAGGAGAACGTCGAGTGCCCGTCGCTGTCCCCGGACGGCCGGCGGATCGCGTTCAAGCAGGCGATCGACGCCGACCCGGCCAAGGGCTGGCGGCTGTCGGTGCTCGACCTGGACACCATGCGGGTGCGGGCGACCGCCGAGCCGGCCAGTGTGGACGATCAGGCGGCGTGGCTGGACGACGGGACCCTGGCCTACACGCTGCGCGGGGACGACGGCCACCCGGACGTGTGGGCGGTGCCGGCCGACGGGACCGGCCGGCCCCGGCTGCTGGTGCCCGGCGCCGAGTCCCCGTCGCCGCTGACCTGACCGCCGGCGGTCACGGGACGGGCTCGAAGACGGCGCGGACGCAGCCGTCGAGCCGGTTCCGGAACAGGTCGTAGCCGGCCGGCGCCTCGTCGAGCGGCATCGTGTGGGTGGCGAGATGCTCGGTGACCAGCTCGTCACGGGCCATCCGCTCCAGCAGCATCGGGATGTACCGGTGGCCGTGCTGGTGGGCGCCGCGCAGGGTGAGGCCCTTGTCCAGCACGGCCCCGAGCGGGAACCTGTCCACGAGACCGGCGGACGCCCCGAGCAGGAAGACGCTGCCGCCCTTGCGGCAGTGGCGGACGGCCTCGCGGGCGGCGACGGGCGGTTCCGACTCCAGCCGCAGTTGTCGCTTGAGGCGGTAGTACCGGAACCGGGGGCCGCCGCCGCGCGGCGCCGTGCCGGCCGCCTCGACGCACACGTCCGGGCCCCGCCCGCCGCTGCGCTCCCGCAGTTCCCCGCCGACGTCCTGGGTCTCGTAGTCGAGGGTCTCCACGCCGAGGTGCCGCTCGGCCATCCGGAGCCGGTCGGCGAGGCGGTCGATCACGACGACCCGCTCGGCGCCCAGCAGCACGGCGGCTCGCGCCGCCAGTTGGCCGACGGCGCCGGCGCCCCACACCGCCACCACGTCGCCGGGCCGGACGCCACCGAGATCGGCGCCCATCCAGCCGGTCGGGGCGGCGTCGGAGGCGAACAGCGCCCGTTCGTCGGCCACCCCGTCCGGCACCGGGAAGGCGCCCTGGTCGGCGTACGGGATCCGCACGTACTCGGCGTGGCTGCCGGCGAACCCGCCGCCGGCGTGGGCCTGGCCGTAGCAGCCGCCGAGGACGAAACCCGGCGCGTGCTCGGCGAGGGCCGGTTGGGGGTTGCCGTTGTCGCACAGCGAGAACTGCTGCCGCCGGCAGTGCCAGCACCGGCCGCAGGAGACGGCGGAGCAGACCACCACCCGGTCGCCCACCCGGTGCCGGCGCACCTGTGGCCCGATCTCGACCACCTCGCCGAGGAACTCGTGCCCGAGCACGTCGCCGCGGGCCGTGAACGGGAGGTCGCCGCCGATCAGGTGCAGGTCGGAGCCGCAGGTGACGCTCTTGCGTACCCGGACGATCATGTCCTGCTCGTTGCGCAGCTGCGGGTCCGGCACCACGGTCACGGCGAGGTCGTCCACGCCACGCCAGACCAGCGCCTTCACCCTCGACATCGTGCCTCAGGAAGGTGCGGGATCCGCCCGGCCTGGGCGGCCTCCCCCGTCCGGGGTACCGGCTCGTCCTTTTCGTCGGCTATGAGAGTTATGTCGGGCGTGGCTCATTAGGCTCCACGGTGTCATCCAGTCCTCGACCCGGGGCTTCCGGTGTCGCCCGCGTCGCGCGGTCGCACCGCCGTGAGCACGCCTCCCTGGCGTCGCCTTCCCGGGCGGCTGGGCCTCGGTCACCGGCACCCACAGGGATGCGTGAGTCACGATGATGGACGCGGACACCATGGTCCTGCCCCGGCTCGAGCCGGCGGAGGTCGACGTCGAGGATCCCTGGGGCGAGGACCGCCCGCCCCGGCGGCGCCGGGCCGCCCCGCCTCGCCCCGCGACCGCCACCCCCCGATGGCGGCTCGCCGCGTGGCTGGTGCCGGCGCTGCTGATGGGCGCGCTCGGCCTCGTCGGGGCCGGGGCTCCAGGGCTGCGGACCGAGGAGTTGGCCACCTGGCGCGTCGCCACGTCCTCCTGGCGGGACGTCTGGGCCGGGCTGACCGTCGGCGAGGTCACGCTCGCGCCGTACCACCTGCTGATGCGCGGCTGGGCGGAACTGTTCGGCGCGGCCGACCTCACCCTGCGCGTACCGTCCCTGCTGGCGATGGTCGCGGCCGCCGCGCTCGTCGGCGCGCTGGCCGGACGGATCTTCGCGCCGGGCACGGGCGTGCTGGCCGGCGCGCTCTTCGCGGTGCTGCCGGCTTCGACCCGGTACGCGCAGGAGGCCCAGCCGTATGCGCTGGCCCTCTTCGCCGCGGTGCTCGCCACCTGGTTCCTGCTGCCCGCCCTCGACCGGCCGAGCCTGCGTCGCCTCGCCCCGTACGCCGGCGCCGTGGTCCTCCTGGGCCTCTGCCACGCAGTGGCGCTGCTGCTGCTCGTGGGCCACGGCTGGGTCGTGCTCGCCTTCCGGCGCGGGATGGCCGGGCGCTGGCTGGCCGCCGCGGTTCTGGGCGCGCTCCCCGCCGCCGCGCTGCTCTGGTTCGGGGTACGCGACGGCGGGCACCTCGCGTCCGGCGCGCGGCCCGACCTGGCCGCCCTGGCGGCGGCGCCCCGGGAGCTGTTCGGCGTCGCCGCGCTCGGCGCGGTGCTGCTCGGCCTGGCCCTGTTCAGCCTTCCGCTCCGCTACGCCGCGTCGGTCTGCACCGCGTGGGCGCTGGTGCCGCCGCTCGGGCTGCTGCTCCTCGCGCAGGCCGCGCCGGTCTGGTCCCCGCGGAGCCTGCTCTTCACGCTGCCGGCCTGGGCGACGCTGGGCGCGGCCGCCCTGTCCCGGATGCGCGCCCGCTGGGCGGTGGCCGGGCTGGTGGCGATCGCCCTGGCCGGCGCGCCGGCACACGCGGCCCTGCGGACGCCCGACGGGCACGGGCAGGACACCCGCCGGGTCGCGGCGATCCTCGACGGCCTGCGGCAACGCGGCGACGGCGTGCTCTACGGGGACCCGGGCGCCCGGACCCTGGTGGCGCGCTACGTCCCCGGGGACCGCCGACCGACGGACGTGCTCGCCGCGGCGCCGCCGCACGGTTGCGCCGGGTGCCTCGGCGAAGTCCGGCGGCTGTGGGTGATCCACCCCGGCGAGCGGACGGATCCGCTGCCGCCCGGCGACGGCCCGACGGAGCGGATGCTCCGGACGGCGTACCACGTGGCGCAGGTCTGGCGACCGGCCGGGTTCACGGTGGCGCTGCTGGTGAACGAGCGCGGAGCATCCGCCTAGGTCTTTCGCACCTTCTGTAGTTACTGCCGGATAAGGCTCGGCCACTGACGGGTTCGTGGCGAGTCTGAGTCAACCATGGGGGAAACGTGGCCGTCGCCGCCGATACACGCCTGTCCCGCGCCAGCACACCGGGGTCTCCGGGCCACCGACCACCCGGTGCCGCCCCGCCCGAACCACCCGCCCGCCGGGGTCCGGACCGCCGCCAGCTGAACATCCGGGCCCGCCTCGCGTACGCCAAGTGCGGCGCCACCGCCGGGCCGCTGGTCGCGCCGCGGCGTCCGGACGCGGCGGTGGAGTTCCGGCACGTCGCCTCGCCGGCGGCGCGGCTGGTGCTGACCCTGCTCGTGCTGGTCAACAGCGCGGCCGGGCTGCTGTTCGTCGGCTGGCTGCTGCTGCCCCAGCACGTGCCGGGCCCCGGCGTGGTCGGGCCCGGCGGGTGGGAGACGATCGCGGCCCGGCTGGGCTTCTGCGTGGTCGTCGGCGTCGAGTTGATCCGCCTGGCGCAGAACGTGGTGGTGTGGGTGTTCGCGTTCCGCGCCCGGGACCCGGTGCCGGTCGACCCGCCGGTCGGCCTCCGGGTGGCCCTGCTCACCACGATCGTGCCCAGCAAGGAGCCGCTCGACGTGGCGGAGCGGACCCTGCGGCGGCTGCGGGAGATCGTCTACTGCGGACGGGTCGACGTCTGGATCCTCGACGAGGGCGACGACCCGGCGGTCAAGGAGATGGCCGCGCGGCTCGGCGTCCACCACTTCAGCCGCAAGGGCCGGCCGGAGTACAACCAGCCCGGCGGGGAGTTCCGGGCCCGGACCAAATCCGGCAACCACAACGCCTGGCGGGCCGAGCACGAGGACCGGTACGACGTGGTGGCCAACGTCGACCCCGACCACGTGCCGCTGCCCAACTTCCTCGAACGCACCCTCGGCTACTTCCGCGACCCGGACGTCGCCTTCGTGGTGACCCCCCAGGTGTACGGCAACATGCACCAGAACTTCGTCGCGCACGGCGCCTCGGTGCAGCAGTACCTCTACAACGGCCTCATCGCCCGCGGCGGCAACGGGCTGGACGCGCCGCTGCTCACCGGCACCGGCCACCTCTACCGGCCCGCGGCCTGGCGGACCATCGGCGGCTACCAGGACTCCATCATCGAGGACCACCTCACCAGCATCCGCATCCACGCCGCGACCAATCCGGAGACGGGCAACAAGTGGAAGGGCGTCTACACGCCCGACGTGGTGGCCCTCGGCGAGGGCCCGACCTCCTGGGCGGACTACTTCAACCAGCAGAAGCGCTGGGCGGCCGGGATCTGCGAGATCCTCGTCCGGCCCGAGCTGCGCGCACCGCGCGAGCTGCCGTCCCGGCGCCGCTGGCAGTACCGCCTGCTCCAGTTCTACTACCCGAGCGTCGCGGTCAGCCTGCTGCTGGGCAACCTCGCCACCGCGATGTACCTGCTCACCGGGGTCGGTTCGGCGCAGCTCGACGTCGGCGTGTGGTCGGTGCTCTGGGGCTCGACCTTCGGCACCTGGTTCGTGCTGTGGCTCTGGCTCCGTCGCTTCAACATCGCCCCGCACGAACGGGAAGAGATCGGCCTGGTCGGCATGGCGCTGGCGTTGTTCGCCGGGCCCATCTACGTGGCCGCCGGGTTCACCGCGCTGCTGCGCCGCAAACTCGGGTTCGTGGTGACGGCCAAGGGGAGGCTGCGCACCATCGAGTCGTTCCGCACGTTCCGGCTGCACCTCTGCTGGGCGGGCGTCTCCGCCGGTCTGCTCGGCGCGAGCTTCGTGCTGGACAACAGCTCACCCCTGCTGCGGGTGTGGCCCGTCCTGACCCTCCTGACCGGTCTCGGTCCGCCACTGATCGCGCTCGTGTCGAACGTGCGGGCCCGCGGCCAGCAGGACGACGAGGTGGTCGTGCTCGCCCCCGCTCGCACGGAGACCGAGGAGGTCCATCCGCCCAGGTCACGGCGGGGCGCGCTGGACGAGGCGGCCGGGGTCGCGGCTGAGGAGGTTCTGCGATGATGCGACTGACCTTTCCGCGGATCATGATGGTGTTGACCGGCGCGCTGCTGCTGACCTATGCCTTCGCCGTGGCTCCCACCACCAGCGCCGAGCGCCGGGGCGGGGCGGTGACGGCTGAGGCGAAGGCGCCCCGACCTCGAGGACCCTTCCCGCCGGCGGGGAAGACGTTCATCGGTGTCATGACCGACAAGGGGCCCCACGACTTCGCGCCGGTGGACCAGTTCACGGCGGCCGCCCAGCACCGGCCGCAGGTCATGCTCTTCAGCGAGGGGTGGGCGTCCGCCACGTTCGACCGGGCGCTCTTCGACCGGATCCGCGACCGCGGCATGATGCCGATGCTGGGCTGGGAACCCTGGGACTACCGGTTGGATGAGCGGGCCCGGCAGCAGAAGCTGACCGCCGAGGAGATCGACCGGGTCCGGTCGGCTCAACCCAGCTACCGGTTGTCCCGGATAGCGGGCGGAGAGTTCGACACCTACGTGCGGTCCTGGGCGGAAGGGATCAAGTCACTCGGCTACCCGGTGGCCATCCGCTTCGCCCATGAGATGAACGGCTACTGGTACCCGTGGTGCGAGCTGGTCAACGGCAACCAGCCGGGTGACTACGTGAAGGCCTGGCGCCACGTGCACGACGTGTTCCGGGCGGCCGGGGCCACGAACGTCACCTGGGTGTGGAGCGCGAACGTCAGATACACCGAACTGACCCCCGCGATCTCCACCTACTACCCGGGCGACGACTACGTGGACTGGGTGGGCGTCACGGGTTACTACGGCAAGTACGACTTCGCGCCGTACCTCTCCTTCGACGAGGTCTTCAAGAAGACCATCACCGAGATCCGCGCCTTCAGCAGGAAGCCGATGGTCGTCACCGAGACCGGTGCCTCCGACCACATCGGGCGCAAGGCGGAATGGATCAAGGAGGCCTTCGAGACCCTGCCCAGCTACCCGTTCATCATCGGGCTGATCTGGTTCGAGGTGAACAAGGAACTCGACTGGCGGATCGTGAGTCCCCCGACCGTGGCCACGGCCTTCGCCCGGGCGGTCGCCGCACCTCGCTACCAGGTCACCTGGTCGCCGGACATGCTCCCGCGCACGAAGCTGGAGGAGTGATGAGGGTGACCGTTCCGCGGGTCCTGATGGTGCTGATCGGCGCGCCGCTGTTGACCTACGCGGTCGCCATGGCGCCGGCCACCATGTTCGGGGGCCGGGAGGACGGACGGTCCGACCGGCTTGCGAATGCCGACCGGGCCGCGCCGCCCCGGCCCGCTGTGGAACTCTTCCCGCCGGCCGGCAAGGCGTTCATCGGCGTGATGACCGAGAAGGGCCCGCGGGACTTCGCGGCGGCGGACACGTTCGCGGCGGCCGCGAAGTATCGGCCGCAGGTGATGATGTTCAGCTCGTGGTGGGGGTCCGACAGGTTCGACCGGACGCAGTTCGACCGGATCAGCAGCCGCGGCATGCTGCCGCTGCTGGCCTGGGAACCCTGGGACAACACGGTGGACGAAGCGGCCCGCAGGAAGGGTCTGCCGGTCCGGGAGATCGATCAGATTCGGTCGAACCAGCCCACCTACCGGTTGTCCCGCATCGCGGGTGGGGACTTCGACCCCTATCTGCGGTCCTGGGCGGAAGGGATCCGGTCGCTCGGCTACCCGGTGGCCATCCGGTTCGCGCACGAGATGAACGGTGACTGGTATCCGTGGTCCGAGGCGAGCAACGGCAACCGGCCGGGGGAGTACGTCCGTGCGTGGCGCCACGTGCACGAGGTTTTCCGGGCGGCCGGGGCCACCAACGTGACCTGGGTGTGGAGCCCGAATGCCCGATGGAACGACTCGACGCCGACGCTCTCCGGGTTCTATCCGGGCGATGACTACGTCGACTGGGTCGGCCTCTCGGGCTACTACGGCATCGGGTTCCATTTGGACTACCGGTCCTTCGACGAGATCTTCGGTTCCACCATCACCGAGATCCGCGCGTTCAGCAGGAAACCGTTGGTCGTCACCGAGACCGGTGCCTCCGACGCCACGGGGCGCAAGGCCGAATGGATCACGGAGGCATTCCGAGCGCTGCCGCGTTACCCGGACATCCTCGGTCTCATCTGGTTCGAGGTGGACAAGGAGCTGGACTGGCGCATCGTCAGTTCGCCGGCCGTGGCGCAGGCCTTCGCCACGGCGGTCGCCGACCCTCGCTACCAGTTCACCTGGTCCTCCGACATGCTCCCGCGCACGAAGCTGGAGGACTAGGCTTTCGGACATAACGGTGAAATCGGTATGTGCTGGTTCGAGGTTCGAGCGGGTGCGGTGGAGAAGGTTGTGACGTGGTACGGCTGACCAGGCCGCGGGTCCTCATGGTGGTGATCGCCGCGCTGCTGCTGGCCTACGCCTTCGCCCCGGCGCCGGTCTCCCCGAGCGGGGGCGGGACGGGCGCGGCGTCCGGCCCGCCGACGAAAGCCGAATCGGGCGCGGTGGTGCCGGCTGGTGCCGACGGCCCCGCACTCCAACTGGCCGCGGGACTCTTCCCGCCGGCCGGCAGGACCTTCTTCGGCGTGATGACCGAGAAGGGGCCGTACGACTTCACCGCGGTGGACCGCTTCGCCGCGGCGGCGAAGCGCCAGCCCCAGGTGCTGCTGTTCGGCGTGGGCTGGGAGTCCGGCACGTTCGACCGGGTGCTCTTCGACCGGATCAAGGACCGCGGCATGCTGCCCATGCTGGGCTGGGAACCCTGGGACCACCACGTGGACCAGGCGGCCCGGAAGCAGGAGAAGCTGACCGTCCGTCAGATCGACCGGCTCCGGTCCACCCAGCCGCGCTACCGGCTGTCGCGCATCGCGGACGGCGACTTCGACAGCTATCTGCGCTCCTGGGCCGCGGGCGTGAAGTCCCTCGGCTACCCGGTCGCCATCCGGTTCGCCCACGAGATGAACGGCGACTGGTACCCGTGGTGCGAGAAGGTCAACGGCAACCGGCCCGGCGACTACGTCGAGGCGTGGCGGCACGTGCACGACCTCTTCGAGCGGGCCGGGGCCACCAACGTGATCTGGGTGTGGAGCCCGAACGCCCGGTGGAGCAAGACGACCGCGAACCTCGCCCAGCTCTACCCCGGCGACGACTACGTCGACTGGGTGGGCACCACCGGTTACTACGGCACCGGGGCCTGGTCGGAGTACTGGTCCTTCGACGCCATCTTCGGCCCCACCATCGCGGAGATCCGCACCTTCAGCCGGCGGCCGCTGGTCGTCACCGAGACCGGCGCCTCCGACGTCGGCGGGCGCAAGGCGGAGTGGATCCGGGAGACCTTCCGGACGCTGCCGAAGCACCGAGAGGTCATCGGTCTCATCTGGTTCGAGGTGGACAAGGAACTGGACTGGCGGATCGCCGGCTCGCCCGCCGCCTCGGCCGCCTTCGCCGACTCGGTCGCCGCCCCGCGCTTCGACGTCCGCTGGTCGCCCGACCTGCTTCCGCGCACCGACCTGGAGGAGTAGGTCATCCGTCGCACCCGGCCTGGCGTCCGGAGCGGGGAAGCAGCCGCGCCACGACCCGCCGCAGCGGGCGGCCGCCCCCGGCGAGCTTCCTCATCCGCCGCCAGGCCGTACGCCCCGGGGGGCCGGTCGCCCCGCCCGCGGCGTCGGCCGCCTCCTGGAGCGTCCGGGACGGCGACCCCGGCGGGCCGAGCGCCTGCTGCACGGTCCGGCCCTCCTGGTCGACCGTGGTGTCGACGGTCCCGACCACCGCCTCGATGATCTGGGGGTTGCGGTCGACGGTGCTCAGGGCCCGGTCGAGGATCCCGTTCAGCTCGTCGAGCCGGACCTCCAGCAACGCCTCCGTCGTCATGCCCCGGAGGTCGATCCGGACCGTGCCCAGCCGGGCCTGCATTCCGACGTCCAGCTGGAGCAGGCTGCCCAGCCGGGCGCGCAGCGACAGGTGGGCGTCCAGGTCGTCGCCCTCGACGCAGACGTCGTCCATCCGCAGGTGAGGGACCTGGAGGACCACGTCGGGATCGGACATCGTCGGGGCGCTGTGGTGCACGCCGGCTGGCTGGCGCCGGTCGCCCTCCGCCGCCGCGCGCCGGGGATCGGTGGTCCCCGCCCGCGGCTCGCCCGGATCCTGCCTCCCGTTGCCCACCTGACCTCCGTCACCCGTCGCCGGTCCGCCGGCGTGCCATTCCCCGAAAGGGCGACGGCACACCTGCGGGCCGCGGGGGACCGGGCTCACACCAGGCCGCGCACCGCCTGCACCGCGGCGTCGACGTCCGCCTCGCTGTTCGCGATGGTCGCACCGAGCCGCAGGTAGGAAGGGTTGTACGGGGTGCTGCTGGCGATCACGTTCGCGGCGTACAGCCGGCCCACCGCCTCACTCAGCGGGATGTCGGGCACGTGGCAGCAGACCACCCCGGCGGAGAGCTCGGCCGCGCGCGGGGTGACCAGCCGGATCCCCCGGATGCCGGCCAGGCCCTCCTTGAGCCGGTCGGCCAGGTCCCGGACCCGCGCGGCGACCCGGGCCGGGCCGATCCGGTGGTGGAACTCGAAGGCGTCGGCGAGCGCCCACCGGTGCTCGAAGCTGTGGTAGCCGCCCGGCGTGTGCGCCGGCCCCGGCGGCGTCGGCTGCCCGCCCGTGCCGGCGAACAGCCAGCGGCCGATGCTGCGCCGGTCGAAGGTGGGAATCACCGGCGTCATCCGGCTCCACGCCCGGGCGCTGCCCCAGACCAGCCCGGTGCCCCGGGGCCCGAGCAGCCACTTGTGGCAGCCCGAGACCAGCACGTCGCAGCCGAGCTGCTCCGGGGTGGCCGCGTCGGCGCCGAAGCCGTGCACCCCGTCGACGCAGACCAGCGCCTCGGGGCTGCGCGCCCGGACCGCCTCGGCGAGCTGCCGGACCGGCAGCTTCACGCCGGTGCTGGAGTGCACCCAGGTCAGTGCGACCACCCGGGTGCGGGCGGAGACCGCCGCCGCGAGGTTGCCGACCATCTCGTCGACGGTGGTCACCGCCGGGTCCCGGTAGAGGCGCACCCGGCGGACGGTCACCCCGTCCCGCTCGGCCCGCAGCCGCAACGACTCGTGGGTGGCGTAGAAGTCGTGCTCGGTGGTGAGCACCTCCTCGCCGGGCCGCAGCCGCACCGCGGTGTAGACCAGCCCGAGGCCCATGGTGGTCGAGTCGGTCAGCGCGATCTGATCGGGGCGGGTGTCGAGGTGGCGGGCCGCCGCCCCGAGCACCGCGCCGTCGAGGCGTTCCTCGTTGGCGCCCAGGTAGCCCATGGCGTCCCGGTCGAGCCCGTCCCGGTGCCCGGCCACGGCGGCGCGCACCGGGGCGGGGTGGGGCGCGAAGACGAAGGTGGCCAGGTGCGCGCGGCCGCGGTCGAGCGCGAACTGCGCCCGTACGCTGTCCCAGCTCGCCGGGTCCAGGGCCGGTGTGTCGCTCGCCGCCGGCCCGGCAGCCTCGCGCCGTTCCGGCTCGCAGCCGGTGGCCAGGCCGGTCACGCCGGCCGCCGCGGTCACGCCGAGCAGGTGCCGTCGGGTGAGCTGCATCCGCCCATCGTCCACTGTCCACGTCACGGTCAGGTCACCGCGCCGGCCACCGGTGATTCGGTCTCCGGGAGGTAGGGTGCTGGTCGAGCCCGGGTTCCGGCGAGCTGGTTTCCAGGGGGTCTGGTGAGCGCACGCGACGCCGAGGCGCACCGCGACGAGCCCGTCCACGGTGACCACGGCTACGACGAGGTCTACCGCGACACCGCCGAGTCGGGCGGACCGCCCTGGGACATCGGCGGTCCGCAGCCGGCCCTCGCGGAGGTGCTCGACCGCGGGGTCAACGGCCCGAAGGTGCTCGACATCGGCTGCGGCACCGGCGATCTCGCGATCGCTCTCGCCCGGCGTGGCCACCAGGTGACGGGGGTCGACATCTCCCGCGTGGCGATCGACCTGGCCCGCGCCAAGGCCGCCCGCGCCGGCCTGCCCGTGCACTTCGAGGTCCAGGACGCCACGGACCTGTCGCTGCCCTCGGCGCCGTTCGACTCGGTGTTCGACTCCGGCCTGCTGCACAGCATCCACCGGAACGGCGGCGCCGTGGACCGGTATCTCGCGTCGCTGCCGGGCCTCGCCGCGCCGGGCGCGACCGTCTTCGTGCTGGTCGTGTCGCCGGCGGCGGGCCACGGCTGGGGCGTGACCGAGCCGGAGCTGCGGGCGGGCTTCGCCGGGCCGGAGTGGACCGGCACGGAGGTCACGGAAATCGACGTCGTCGCGGACACCGCCGGCCAGCGGCTCGTCCTGGCCGGCTTCCTCCTCCGTACGGTCCGGGCATTCGACGCCTGATCCCGCGCCGGTCAGCCGCTCTCCACCACGCGGTTCTCCCACGCCCAGGCGGCGACCTCGACCCGGTTGCGCAGCCCCAGCTTCGTCTGGATGCCGGAGAGGTGGCTCTTGACCGTGCTCAGCGAGATGAACAGGTCGGCGGCGATCTCCCGGTTGGTGCGCCCCCGCGCGATCGCCCGGACCACCTCGATCTCCCGCTCCGACAGGTGGGGCGTCGGCCTGCCGCGGGCCGGCCCGCCGGTCGCGGTGACGTGCTTGAGCAGCCGAAGGGTCACCGACGGCGAGACCAGCGCGTCGCCGTTGTGCGCGGCGCGGACCGCCTCCACCAGCAGCGCCGGCCCGGCGTCCTTGAGGATGAAGCCGACCGCCCCGTTGCGCAACGCGCCGTAGACGTACTCGTCCAGGTCGAAGGTGGTCACCACGATGACCCGCATCGGGTTGGGCACCCCTGAGCCGGCCAGCGCCCGGGTCACCTCGATGCCGTCCAGCCGGGGCATCCGGATGTCGACCAGGCAGACGTCCGGGCGCAGTCGCCGGGCCTCGGCCACGGCGTCGACGCCGTCGGACACCTCGGCCACCACGGTGATGTCCGGCTGGTCCTCCAGAATGAGCCGCAGGCCGCCGCGGACCATCGCCTGGTCGTCGGCGAGCAGCACCCGGATCGTCATCGTGCCGTCCTGGCGGGGAGGGGAAGGGTGGCCAGCACGGACCAGCCGCCGCCGGCGCGGGGACCGGTCCGCAACGTGCCGCCGAGGGTCTGGACGCGCTCGCGCATGCCGATCAGACCGTACCCGCCGCGGTGGCCCTTCCGGGCGGGGGCCGGCGGCGCGTCGTCCACCACCTCCACCGAGATCCCGTCCGCGTCCTGGCCGACGGTGACCGTGACCGACCGGGCGTGCGGGGCGTGCCGGGACACGTTGGTCAGTGCCTCCTGGACGATCCGGTGGACGGTGGTGGTCACCTCCGGCGGCCACTCCGCGGGCGGTTCGGCCAGGTGCAGCCGCACCGGCGGGCCGTGCCGGTTGAACCGCTCGACCAGGGCGCCGAGCTGCTCCGGGCCGGGCGAGGCGGGCGCCGCGTCCCCGGTGTCGCGCAGCAGCCCGACCACCCGACGCATGGCCGCGAGGGCGTCCGAGCCGGCCAGCTCGATCCCGGCGAGGGTGGCCGGCAGCTTCTCCGGGTGCCGGCCGGCGACCAGCTGGGCGGCCTGGGCCTGCACCACGATGCCGGTGATGTGGTGGGCGACCACGTCGTGCAGCTCGCGGGCCAGCTCCAGCCGCTCGTCCTGGCGTACCTTCTCGGCGGTGGCCTGGTTGCGGACGTCGACCAGGCGCAGCGAGAGCCCGACCCCGACGGCGGCCAGCCAGGCCAGCGCGCCCAGGGCGGCCACCGAGGAGATCCCGGAGGGGGAGGGGCGGGCGGCGAACTGGCTGCCCACCACGAGGGCGAGGCCGGCGGCGCCCACCGCGCCCGCCGGCACCGGCGGCAGGGTACGCACCGCCGCGCCGACCAGCACCGCCAGCGCGAGCGCCAGGGCCGGGCCCGGCTCGGCCGGCAGGTGGGCCAGCCGGGCGACCAGCACGGTCGCCGCCGCGGCGACGAGCCCGGCGACGGCCAGCCCGCCCCGGTGCCACCGGCGCAGCAGCGCGAGCACGCCGACCACCACGGCGGCGAGCCCGCCGAACACCCAGTACCCGGCGCCCCAGGTCTGCGCGACGGCGACGGCCTCCACTCCGAGCGCGACCAGGAACGCGACGGCGAACCCGAGGTCGGGGGCGGCGCCGGCGAGTCGGTTCCAGATCCTCACCCGGCCCACGGTACGGAGGTCCACCAACGACGGCTCGGGCCGCGCGCCGTCGTAGCGGCGTCCCGTCCCCGGGGCGTCACGGGGCGGGGACGTCCCGGGGGTCGCCGGTGACGGCGGGTTGACGCGGGCTCCGGCAGGGTCGCAGCGCGACGACGTGGTGATCCGGGTGGCACCGGGCCGCGACAGCTCCATCGTCTCCCGCAGGCCGTCGAAGGGGACCTCATGATCAGGACGATGCTCCGGATGCGCGCGCGTCAGGGCTGCGAGCCCGCCGTGCGGTCCGCGTGGCGGACGGTCGCGGGGCCGATCGGCGGGCTGGCCGGCAACCTCCGGCACGAGCTGCTGCTCGACGCCCTGGACCCGCGCGGGTTCGTCGTCGTCACCGAGTGGGCCGACGAGGCGGCGTTGCGCGCGTACCGGGACGGGCCGGTGGCCGCGCGGCTGGCCGAGCTGGTCCGGCCGCTGACCGAGCCGGGCGGCCCGGTCGACTACCCGCTGCTGCGGGAACACGGGGCGGGCGACTCGACGGTCTACGTGGACGTGGAGCTCACCGTGCCGGGGCCACGGCTCGCCGAGTTCCACCGCGGCTACCCGGAGGTCCGGGCGCGGATGGCCGGGATACCGGGGTACCGGCGCGAGCAGTTGCTGCGTGAGCCCGGGTCGGACGTGCACCACATCTTCGCCGAGTGGAACAGCGCAGCGGAGTTCCTCCGCTGGATCGCCGACCCGGCCCACGCCTCCGCGCAGGCCGGACCGATCGCGCCGTTCCTCCTCGACATCCGGCGCCGCCTGTTCCACGTCGTGCCCGACGGGGGCGGCAGGCGACAACCCACCACGCGCAGGGAGGCCGACGTGCACAGGACAACGGACGTACTCGTCGTCGGGGCGGGGCCCACCGGGCTGACCGCCGCCGTCGAGCTGGCTCGGCGCGGCATCGAGTGCCGGGTGATCGACAAGCTGGCCACGCCGGCCGGGCAGGCCGACAAGGCGATCGGCGTGCACTGCCGCACCATGGAGATCTGGGAGGAGCAGGGCGTCGTCCGGGAGGCCATGGACGCCGGCATCTGGCTGACCGGGAACATGGTCTTCGTCAACGGGGCGGAGACCCACCGGATGAGCTGGGAGCTGCCCGGCCTGCCGTACGCGCACCTCGGCCTGCCCCAGTACGAGACCGAGCGCATCCTCACCGCCCGGCTGGCCACCCTCGGGGTACGCCCGCAGCGCGGCGCCGAGCTGGTCGACTTCACCCAGGACGCCGACGGCGTGACGGCCACCGTCAGCACCGCCGACGGCGGCACCGAGACGGTCCGCGCGAAGTACGTGGTCGGCTGCGACGGCGCGCACAGCCGGGTGCGGGAGCTGCTCGGGCTCACCTTCACCGGCGGGCTGGGCCGGTTCCCGCAGCTGTTCATGCTCGGCGACGTCGACGTGGACTGGGACATGCCCGACGGCCACCTGCTGCGGTTCCTGCACGAGACCGACGGTCGGATGGACGGCATGCTGGTGTGCGTACCGCTGCGCGGCGAGCGCCGGTACCGGATCGCCACCCTGGCCCCGCCCCGGTTCTTCGCGCAGACCGGTGGGCAGGATGCCCCGCCCGGGTTCAGCGCGGAGCTGGGCGCGCCGACGCTGGCTGACGTCCAGGCCGCCCTCGACCACCTCGCCCCCCCCGGCACCCGCGCCTCGAACCTGCGCTGGTCGTCGGTGTTCCGGATCAGCCACGGCATCGTGGACCGCTACCGCGACGGCCGGGTGTTCGTGGTCGGCGACGCGGCCCACCTGCACCCGCCGGCCGGCGGCCAGGGCATGAACACCGGGATCCAGGACGCCTGGAACCTGGCCTGGAAGCTGGCCCTCGCCGTCCGCGGGCTCGCCGCGCCCGGCCTGCTCGACAGCTACGAGACCGAGCGGCGGCCGGAGGGCGAGGAGATCGTCGGGCGCGCGGTGCGGATGGCGTTCACCGACGAGCTGGACCGGGAGGACCTGAAGCGGCAGTTCCTCCAGGAGATGTCCATGCTGCTCAGCTACGCGGGCAGCCCGCTGGTCGGCGAGTGCGTGTCCGATCCGGACGCGCTGGGCGACGCCCCCCGCCCCGGCGACCGTGCCCCCGACGTGGACGGTCTGCTCCGGCGCGGCGTCGGCCACCCGCTGCGGCTGCGCGACCTGACCCGCGGCACCCGGCACACGCTGCTGCTCTACGCCGACGCGTCGGCCGACGAGGTGGCGTTGCGCGCGATCGCCGAGCTCTGCGCCGACGTGCGGCGGCAGACGGCCGAGGAGGTCGACACGTACCTGCTGCTCAGCCCGGACGCCGCCGAGCCGCGGCTGCTCGACCCGCCGGTGCTGTGCGACGCCGACGGCCGGTTCCGCGCGGTGTACGGGGTGACCGGCACCGGGCTGTACCTGGTCCGCCCGGACGGGCACGTCGGGTTCCGCAGCCAGCCGGTCGACGCCGACGCACTCCGCAAGCACCTGCACCTGGTGTTCGGCGGTGCCCGGTGACCCGGGTGCGCACGGTGCTCGCGATGCGTACCCGGGAGGGCTGCGAGGAGCGCTTCGAGGCGGAGTGGCGCACCGCGGCCGAGGAGATCCGCACGCTGGACGGCTGCCTGCACCAGGACCTGGTTCGCGACGCCGACGACCCGCGCAGCTACCTGATCATCAGCGACTGGGCGGACCGCGAGCGGCTGGACGCCTTCGGCCGCAGCGAGCACCGGGACCGGCTGCTGCGCATCATCCGTGAGCTGCGCGAATCCGCGCAGCGGCACACCTACCAGGTGCTGCACAGCGTGGGCAGCGCACCGGAGGAGGACCGATGACCGAGGACGCCGTGCCGGCGGGCGAGCTCTACACCGACGGGTTCGCCGCCGACCCCTATCCGACCTTCGCCCGGCTGCGCAGCGACCGGCCGGTGTGCCCGGTCAGCTCCCCGCGCTTCGACTCCTGGCTGATCACCCGCTTCGACGACGCCCGGGCCGCGCTGACCGACCCGCGCCTGTCCAAGGACCTCTACGGTCCCGGCCAGCACTACCTGCGGATCTTCGGCCCGAACTCGGAGGGTCTGAACCGCAACATGCTCAACTCGGACCCGCCGGAGCACACCCGGCTGCGCCGGGTGGTGTCCCAGGCGTTCGCGCCCCGGCGGATCGAGGCGCTGCGGCCGCGGGTGGCGCAGGTGGTCGACCAGTTGATCGACAAGATGCTCCCGCAGGGCGAGGCCGAGCTGATGCACGACTTCGCCATCCCGCTGCCGATGACGGTCATCTGCGAACTGCTCGGGGTGCCGCCCGCCGACCACGACCGGGTGCTCGACTGGACCCAGGTGATCCGCACCTCCGGGTCGACCCGGCGGCCGCCGCAGGAGGAGCGGGCGGCCGTGCAGGAGGCCCAGCTGCGCCTGCACCACTACTTCGCCGACCTGGTGCGGGCCAAGCGCGACGACCCGGCCGACGACATCATCGGTGCGCTCATCGACGCGGTCGACCGGGACGGGACGCTCTCCGAGGCGGAACTGGTCACCACCACGTTCCTGCTGGTGTTCGCCGGCCACCAGACCACCGCGGACTTCCTCGGCAACGCGGTGCTCGCCCTGCTCACCCATCCCGAGCAGCTCGAACTGCTGCGCGCCACGCCCCAGTTGCTGCCCGCGGCGATCGAGGAGCTGCTCCGGTTCGACGGCCCGCTGCCGGTGGCCAGCCCGCGGATCGCCACCGAGGACGTCGAATACCAGGGGGTGTGCATCCCCCAGGGGTCGATCGTCGGCGTGGCGATCAACGCGGCGAACCACGACCCCGGCCACTTCGCCGACCCGGACCGGCTGGACCTGCGCCGGGTCCGCGGCCCGCACCTGGGCTTCGGGCACGGCGTGCACTACTGCCTCGGCGTCTCGCTGGCCCGGATGGAGGCGCAGATCGCGCTCGCCGCGCTGCTGCGCCGGCTGCCCGGGCTGCGGCTCGGCGTGCCTCTCGAGGAGGTACGCCGGCTGCCGGCCGCGTCGCCGTTCCGCGGCCTGCTGGAGCTGCCGATCACCTTCGCCGCCTGAGCCCTTTCCCGCCCACTCGAATCCACCAAGGAGCAGCCATGGTCTTCCGGAACGTCATTGTCTGCCACATGGTCCCCGGCAGCGACAAGATCGTCGGGGACGTCTTCGGCCACTACGACCGGGCCACCCGGCCCCAGGACCTCGGGGTCATCGGGCGGATCCTGCTGTCCCACCACGACCTCTACATCCACGTCATCGAGCGCGAGCAGGACCCGAGGATCTCGGGCCAGACCCGGGGGCTGCCCGCGTTCCAGAAGATCGCCGAGGCCATCGGCCCGTACGTGACGCCGTACCCGCGGTACTGGAAGAACCCGTCCGACTCGGTGGCCAAGGAGTTCTACCACTGGGCGCCGGAAGGGGAGCCGCCCGCGGAGACCGCGCTGACCGTGATCGTCGGGCGGATCAAGCCCGGCGCCGAGCCGGACGTGGCCCGGGTCTTCGGCGAGTCGGACGCCGGGTCGCTGCCGACCGAGCTGGGCGTCACCGGCCGCTGGCTCTACTCGATCGACGACGTCTACGTCCACCTGCTCGAACAGAAGGCGCCGGTGGCCGAGGCGACCCGGAACAACCACGGCGCCAAGCCGCTCTTCGCGAAGGTGATGCAGGACCTCGCCCCCTACATCAGCCCGTACCGGCCGGAGGAGTGGCACGGCCCGCAGGATTCGTTGGCCACCGTGTTCTACCGCTGGCGGGCCGAGGACTGAACCGCGCGGCGGGGGCGTCGGAGGGCGCCCCGGCCGCCCGCTATCGTCGGCCTGTCCGGACGGCGTCGGGCCGCACCGGGTGAGACGTGAACAGGCGGTCGCCGGTGTCCCGAGCACGCAGACTCGTCCCGCCAGCGCTGCTGGTCCTGGTCCTCGCCGCCCTGGTGGCCTCCGGCATCCGGCCGTACGACCGGCTGACCTGGCTGCTGGAGACGGTCTGGGTGCTCGTCGGCATCCCGCTGGTGCTGGTCACCTGGCGCCGGTTCCCGCTGACCACGCTGCTCTGCTGCCTGCTCGCCGCGCACGCGCTGATCCTCGTGGTCGGCGGCCACTACAGCTACGCGCGCACGCCGGTCGGTGACTGGGCGCGGGAGGCGTTCCACCTGTCCCGCAACCCGTACGACCGGCTCGGCCACTTCGTCCAGGGCTTCGTGCCGGCGATCCTGGTCCGCGAGATCCTGGTCCGCCGGTCGCCGCTGCGCGGCAGCCGCTGGCTCGCCCCGCTGGTGGTCTGCGCCTGCCTGGCGTTCAGCGCCCTCTTCGAGATGATTGAGTGGTGGGCGGCGCTGGCCGGCGGGTCGGCGGCGGATGACTTCCTGGCCACCCAGGGTGACGTCTGGGACACCCAGTGGGACATGTTCCTGGCGCTGGTCGGCGCGATCACCTCGCTGGCGCTGCTCAGCCGCCTGCACGACCGCCAGTTGCCGGCCCCCGCGCCGGCCGCCGCCGTCGATGTCCGGGCGGCCCGGACCGAGCTGTCGCCGAAACCCTGAGCGGACGGCTCACTCGTCGCCGACGGGCTCCGTCTCGCCGTCGTGCTCGTACCGGGGCGTCAGGTGCTCGTCGGGCTGCGGCGCCTGGGCCAGGTTGTGGTGCGGGTCCCCGTCCGCGGAGTACAGGACGTCGTCGGTCTTCTTGCTCTTCTCCTGGTCCTCTTCCG
This sequence comes from Micromonospora sp. NPDC004540, assembly GCF_040610095.1. Lineage (NCBI taxonomy): Bacteria > Bacillati > Actinomycetota > Actinomycetes > Micromonosporales > Micromonosporaceae > Micromonospora > Micromonospora sp. NPDC004540. The sequence continues at coordinate 55,391 of NZ_JBEXLR010000015.1, read as the reverse complement.
GCTGCGTCACGTCCGCTCCTCGCCCGGTGCCGTCGGTGACCGCCCGCCGGGGCGGCGGGACGGTCGGGTCCGATTCCCACCCTAGGCGCGGCGGCGGGCGGTGGTAGGCGAATGCCGGTGAGCCCCGCCCCCGGGCGGACTCGGGCGAAAGCGGTCCGTCGGCGGCGACGATGCGACAGGGTGGTGCTGCGGGCGGCACGTGGGGGTGTCGCCGGCGGTACGGGGGTGTCGGGTGCCGATCAAGGAGATCGTCCAGCACGTCGGCACGCTCCTGGACCTGGCCGGGGTGCTGGCCATCGCGGTCGGCGTCGCGATCGCCACGGTCGTCTTCGCGCTGCGCTGGTGGCGCACGCGGCAGGTCGTCGACCACTACCGGGCGTACCGGCAGGGGGTCGGGCGGGCCATCCTGCTCGGTCTGGAACTCCTGGTCGCCGGGGACATCATCCGGACCGTGGCGGTGTCGCCCACCTTCACCAGCGTCGGCGTGCTGGCGCTGATCGTGCTGGTCCGGACGTTCCTCAGCGTCTCGCTGCAGGTGGAGCTGGACGGCCGCTGGCCGTGGCAGGGCAAGGGGCCGGTGAGCGGGGCGCGCGTCGGGGCCCGGCCGGAGGGCTGAGGTGTCGTACCGGCCGGGCAGGATGGTGGCCGTGACCCCGGATCGAGCCGCTGGTGGTCGGCACCCTCTGCGCCCGGGGCATCCCGGTCATCGTCTACGACCGCGACTGAACCTGCGGTTCAGATGTTGGCGGAGTCCGCCGGCACCCCGCCGGGCAGCGACGGCGCGCCGCCCGGCGGCTGCTCGCCCCGGCAGCGCAGCCCGAGGGTGTAAGCGGTCATCGACAGCGACCCGTACGCGTACCCGTCGACCAGCACCTCGGGGCGCTCCCCGGCGGCGCCGGCCAGCCCGGCGAGATAGAGCAGCGGGATGAAGTGGTCCGGGGTCGGCACCGCGAGGTCGAAGTCCCGGTGCCCGTCCAGCCGGGCCGCCTCGGTCGGCGCGTCCTGGACCTTCTCCCGGGCGGCGTCGTCGAAGCGGCGCGCCCAGTCGAAGCCCTCGCCGGCCAGCCGCGGGTCGACCCCGCCCAGGTTGTGCACGACGTTGCCGCTGGCCACCACGAGCACGCCGCGCTCGCGCAGCGGGGCGAGCCGGGCGCCGAGGTCGAGGTGGTAGTCGAACGGCTTGAACGCGTTGATGCTCAGCTGCACCACCGGGATGTCGGCGTCGGGGAACGCGTGGGTCAGCACCGACCAGGTGCCGTGGTCGATGCCCCAGGAGTCCAGGTCGGCGCCGACCCAGGTGGGGTGCACCACGTCGCTGACCTCCTCGGCCAGCTCCGGCAGCCCGGGCGCCGGGTAGCGCACGTCGAAGAGTTGCTGCGGGAAGCCGTAGAAGTCGTGGATGGTGCGCGGGCGGGGCATCGCGGTGACCGCGGTGGCGCCGATGTACCAGTGCGCGGAGACCACCAGGATGGCCCGGGGCCGGGGCACCGACCGGCCGAACGCCCGCCAGGCGGCGGTGTAGCGGTTGACCTCCAGCGCGTTCATCGGGTTGCCGTGCCCGAAGAACGCCGCCGGCAGCACCGTCCGGGTGTTCTGCTCGCTCATCTCGCTCCTGGGGCCGGCCCTGCCCCGAGGCTAACCCGCAGGCCCCTCGCGTGTCCGGTCACCGGTCGCGCCGGGACCGGCGAGTTGGCAGATACCCCCTGGGGGTATATGGTGGGCCGCGGAGGTGGAGTTCGATGCAACACGAACACGGGCACCACGGCGCGGGCCACGACACGCACGCGGAGCACGACACGCACGACAAGCACGCCGGGCACGACAAGCACGCGGGGCACGACCCCGAGCAGTTCCGCCGCAAGTTCTGGCTGAGCCTGGCGCTGACCGTGCCGATCGTGCTCACCAGCCACATGGTCATGGAGTGGTTGGGCTACTCGCTCGACGTCCCGGGCGTCCGCTGGGTCGGCCCGGTCCTGGGCACGATCGTCTTCTTCTACGGTGGCTGGCCGTTCCTGGTCGGCGGCGTCCGCGAGGTGCGCGACCGGGCGCCGGGCATGATGCTGCTGATCTCGATGGCCATCACGGTCGCGTACCTGGCCTCGGTGGCCACCAGCCTCGGCCTGTTCGACCTGGACTTCTGGTGGGAGCTGGCCGCCCTGGTCACCATCATGCTGCTCGGCCACTGGCAGGAGATGAAGGCGATCGGGCAGGCCCAGGGGGCCCTGGCCGCCCTCGCCGCGCTGCTGCCCGACGACGCCGAACGCCTCGACGACTCCGGTGCCCCGCACCCGGTACCGGTGGCCGACCTGCGGGTCGGCGACCTGGTGCTGGTCCGCTCCGGCGGCCGGGTCCCCGCCGACGGGCGGATCGTCGACGGCGCGGCCGAGCTGGACGAGTCGATGATCACGGGGGAGTCCCGGCCGGTGCCGCGCGCCGTCGGGGACCGGGTGGTCGCCGGCACCGTGGCCACCGACTCGGCTCTGCGGGTACGCGTCGAGGCCGTCGGCGAGGACACCGCGCTCGCCGGCATCGGTCGCCTCGTCGCCCAGGCGCAGTCCTCCGGCGGGCGCGCCCAGGTGCTCGCCGACCGGTTCGCCGCGCTGCTGTTCTACATCGCGGCGCTCGCCGGCCTGGCCACCTTCGTGGCCTGGCTGGTGCTGGGCAACACCGACGAGGCCGTGGTCCGGACCGTGACGGTGCTGGTGATCGCCTGCCCGCACGCCCTCGGGCTGGCCATCCCGCTGGTCGTGGCGCTCTCCACGGCGCTCTCCGCGCGCGCCGGCATCCTGGTGAAGGACCGGCTCGCCCTGGAGCGGATGCGCACCGTCGACGCGGTGCTGTTTGACAAGACCGGCACGCTGACCAAGGGGCGGCACACCCTGACCGGGGTGGCGGCCACCGGTGGGCTGGACGACGACGCCGCGCTGCGCCTCGCCGGCGCGGTCGAGGCCGACAGCGAGCACCCGCTCGCCCGGGCCCTGGTCACCGCCGCCCAGGACCGGGGCCTGCGGGCGACGGCCCGGGACTTCCGCTCCCTGACCGGCCGCGGCGTACGCGCCACGGTGGACGGCGCCGACTGGGCGGTGGGCGGCCCGGCCCTGCTGCGTGAGCTGGGCGTCGACGCTCCCGCCGAGCTGGTCCGGGCGGCGGAGGGCTGGTCGCGGCGGGGCGCCGCGGTGCTGCACCTCGTCCGGCTGCCCGACGCCGGCGGCCCCGAGGTGGTCGGCGCCTTCGCCCTGGAGGACGAGGTCCGCCCGGAGGCCCGGGCGGCCATCGCCGAACTGCGCGAGCAGGGGGTGAAGAAGATCGTGATGATCACCGGGGACGCCCGGCCGGTGGCCGAGGCGGTCGCCGCCGACCTGGGCTTCCGCCCCGGCGTGGACGAGGTCTTCGCCGAGGTGCTCCCCGCCGACAAGGACAAGGCGGTCACCGAGCTCCAGTCCCGCGGGCTGACCGTGGCGATGGTCGGCGACGGGGTCAACGACGCACCGGCGCTCGCCCGCGCCGACGTCGGCGTGGCCATCGGCGCGGGCACCGACGTGGCGATCGAGTCCGCCGGCGTGGTCCTGGCCTCGTCCGACCCGCGCGGCGTGACCGGCGTGATCCGGCTGTCCCGGGCGTCGTACCGGAAGATGCGGCAGAACCTGGCCTGGGCGGCCGGCTACAACGTGGTGGCCATCCCGCTCGCCGCCGGGGTGCTCGGCTGGGCGGGCATCGCGCTCAGCCCTGCCGTCGGGGCGGTGCTGATGTCCGCCTCCACCATCGTGGTGGCGCTCAACGCCCAGCTGCTCCGCCGGGTCCGGCTCACCCCGGCGGACGGCTGACCTACCGCAGCTACGGCCGGCGTGGCCCCTCGCTCCTGGCGGATGCGAGGGGCTACGCTGCTTCACACCCGCACCTGCAAAACGTTAGGGTGGCCGCGTGACGGTGTTCCGGATCGGCGAGGCCGCCGAGCTGCTCGGGGTCAGCGCGGACACGGTCCGCCGCTGGATCGACGCCGGGCGACTGCCGGCCACCCGCGACGAGCACGGCCACCGGGTGCTCGACGGTGCCGACCTGGCCGCGTTCGTCCGCGCCCCGGGCCACCCCGAGCTCTCCTCGGCCCGCAACCGGCTGCGCGGCATCGTGACCGCCGTCGTCAAGGACACCGTGATGGCCCAGGTCGACATCCAGGCCGGGCCGTTCCGGATCGTGTCGCTGATGAGCCGCGAGGCGGTCGACGACCTCGACCTCCAGGTCGGCTCGGTGGCCGTCGCCGTGATCAAGTCGACCACCGTCGTGGTGGAACGCGCGCCCGCGCCGAAGGGAAGGACCAACCCGTGACCGTACGGTGGATCCGCGCCGCCCTCGCCGGGGTGGCCGCGCTGGGCCTGGCTCTCACCGGCTGCGGCGCCGCCGAGTCGACCGCCGACAAGGGCGGCACGGTGACCGTGTTCGCCGCCGCCTCGCTCACCGAGACCTTCACGAAGCTCGGCAAGGATTTCGAGGCCGCCCACCCCGGCACCCGGGTCGTCTTCAACTTCGCCGGCAGCTCGGCGCTGGCCACGCAGATCACCCAGGGCGCGCCGGCCGACGTGTTCGCGGCCGCCTCGCCGGCCACCATGAAGACCGTCACCGACGCGGGTGACGCCGCCGGGACGCCGGCCGTGCTGGTCCGCAACCAGCTCGTCGTCGCCGTACCCGAGGGCAACCCGGACCGGGTCGCGAGCCTGGCCGACCTGGCCCGGCCCGGGCTGAAGGTGGCGCTCTGCGCCGAGCAGGTGCCGTGCGGCGCGGCGGCGAAGAGCGCCCTCGCCGCGGCCGGCGTGCGGCTCACCCCGGCCACCCTGGAACAGGACGTCAAGGGCGCGCTGGCCAAGGTGAAGCTCGGCGAGGCCGACGCGGCACTGGTCTACCGCACCGACGTTCGCGGCGCCGCCGGGCTGGCCGCCGTCGAGTTCCCCGAGTCCGCCCGGGCGGTCAACGACTACCCGATCGTGGTGCTGACGCACGCCGGCAACCCGGCCGGGGCCCGCGCCTTCGTCGATCACGTCCGCTCCGACGCCGGCCTGGCCGTGCTCACCGCCGCCGGGTTCCAGGCCCCGCCGAGCCAGTGACCCGACCCGCGCGCCGCCGGCAGCGGGTGCCGCTGGCCCTGCTCCTCCCCGCCGGGCTCGGGCTGCTGTTCCTCGTCCTGCCGCTGGCCGGGCTGCTGGTCCGGGCGCCCTGGACCACGCTGCCCCGGCGGCTGGCCCAGCCCGGCGTGCTCACCGCGCTGCGACTGTCGCTGGAGACCGCCACCGCCGCCACGCTGCTCTGCGTCGTGCTCGGCGTGCCCCTGGCCTGGCTGCTGGCCCGGGTCGAGTTCCCCGGCCGGCGGCTGGTCCGCGCGCTGGTCACCGTGCCGCTGGTGCTGCCGCCGGTGGTCGGCGGGGTGGCGCTGCTGCTGGTCTTCGGCCGGCGCGGGTTGCTCGGGTCCTGGCTGGACGCCACGTTCGGGGTGACCCTGCCGTTCACCACGGCCGGGGTGGTGCTGGCCGAGGCGTTCGTCGCCATGCCGTTCCTGGTGATCGCCGTCGAGGGGGCGCTGCGCGGCGCCGACCCCCGCTACGAGGAGGCGGCGGCCACCCTCGGCGCCGGGCGCTGGACCACCTTCACCCGGGTCACCCTGCCGCTGGTCGCCCCCGGGGTGGCGGCCGGCGCGGTGCTCTGCTGGGCCCGCGCGCTCGGCGAGTTCGGCGCCACCATCACCTTCGCCGGCAACTATCCGGGGCGGACGCAGACCATGCCGCTCGCCGTCTACCTGGCCCTGGAGACCGACGTGCAGGCCGCCATCGTGCTCAGCCTCATCCTGCTCACCGTCTCCGTGGCCATCCTCGCCGGGCTGCGCGACCGCTGGGTCGGCACGGCGTGACCACCCCGCCCCTGCTCGACGCGCACCTGGTCGCCGACCGGGGCGCCTTCCACCTCGACCTGCGGCTGCGCATCGGCGCGGGGGAGGTGGTGGCGCTGCTCGGCCCGAACGGCGCCGGCAAGACCACCGCCCTGCGCGCCCTCGCCGGGCTGGACCCGCTCAGCGCCGGGCACCTCACCCTCGGCGGCGCCGACCTCGACCGCCCCGACCGGCGGGTGTGGACCCCGCCGGAGCGGCGCCCGGTCGGCGTGGTGTTCCAGGACTACCTGCTCTTCCCGCACCTCAGCGCGCTGGACAACGTGGCGTTCGGGCCGCGCCGGCGGGGCGCGGACCGGCGGACCGCCCGGGCCCGGGCGCAGGGCTGGCTGGACCGGGTCGGCCTGGGCGAGCAGGCTCGGCGCCGGCCGCGCCAGCTCTCCGGCGGGCAGGCGCAGCGGGTCGCGCTGGCCCGCGCGCTCGCCGTCGAGCCCACCCTGCTGCTGCTCGACGAGCCGCTCGCCGCGCTCGACGCCCGGACCCGGCTCGACACCCGCGCCGAACTCCAGCACCACCTCGGCGCGCACCCCGGGGCCACCCTCCTGGTCACCCACGACCCCCTGGACGCCCTGGTGCTCGCCGACCGGCTGGTCATCGTCGAGCAGGGGCGGGTGGTCCAGGAGGGCGACGCGGCGACCGTCACGGCCCGCCCCCGCACCGACTACGTGGCCCGGCTCGTCGGGCTCAACCTGCACCGCGGGCACGCCGACGGGCACGCCGTCACGGTCGGCGGGCTCACCCTCACCACGGCGGACACCGTACGCGGGGAGGCGTTCGTCGCCTTCCCGCCGGCCGCCGTCGCCCTGCATCCGAACCGCCCGGACGGCAGCCCACGCAACGTCTGGCCGGCCACCGTGACCGGGGTGCAGCGGCACGGCGACAACCTGCGGGTCCAGCTCGCCGGGCCGGTCGCCGTGGCCGCCGACGTCACCCCCGCCGCGGCGGCCCACCTCGGGCTGCGCCCCGGCCAGCCGGTCTGGGCGGCGGTCAAGGCCGCGGAGACCCGCGCGTACCCGGCGTGACGCACGCCGCTGGCCGGTCCACCGGCGTCGGTGGGAGGTTTGACGTCGGCCCGCGCGGTCACTGAACAGGGGAGCGACCACGAAGGGGGAACGGGGTGCCCGACACGACACGATTCCGGTCCAGTCAGGACGCGGTCCTGCCGGACGACGTCACCGATCCGCTGCTGTGGCGGGCCGCGTACGACGTGGCCGCCGCGCACCAGCCCGACGCCACGGGACGGTGTCCCAGCCTGCTCTGCGCCGGGCGGAGCGCGCCCTGCGAGCCGATGGTCAACGCCCGCCGGGCCATGCGGCTGGCCCGGGGCGGCGCGCGGCGCGCCGGGTTCCGCGAGACCACCGGCCGGTCGGGCCGGGACCGGCGCCGGGCGGCCTGAGCCGGTCGCCCGCGGGGGCCCGGGTCAGTGGTCGGGGGAGAACGCGGCGAGGAAGCGGTCCCGGAAGGTGTCCATCCGCCACACCGGGGCCTGCGGGCCGGGGCGCAGCCCGTCCTGCCAGCCCCAGCCGGCGATCCGGTCCAGCACGGCCGGATCCTTCGCCACGATGGTGATCGGCACGTCCCGGCCGGCGCCCGCGCCGGTCACCGAGGCCGTCGGCTGGTGGTCGCCGAGGAGGACCAGCACCAGGTCGTCGCCGCCGTAGGTCAGCACGTACGACACCAGGGTGCCGAGGCTGTACTCGATGGAGTGCGCGTAGTCGGCGCGGACCTGGGCGGCGTCCCGCTGCACCACGTCCCGGCTGCCGCCGGTGCTGGTGGACGCCGTGTGGAAGATCGTGCCGTCGCCGACCGCGTCCCAGGGCACCGGCTTCGGGATCGCCGACCAGGGGGAGTGGCTGGAGACCAGCGGGATCTCCGCCATCAGCGGGGCGTGCGGCCGGTCCCGCTCCAGCCGCTGGAAGGTGGCCAGGGTGTACTGGTCGGGCATCGGCGCGTAGCTGAACTTCGGGCCCTGGTAGGCCAGCTTCTCGGCGTCGTAGTAGCGGTCGTAGCCGAAGAACCTCCCCTCCGGCCAGGGCTGGGTGGCGGCCGGCAGCACCCCGACGGTCTGCCAGCCGGCCCGGTGGAACGCCCCGTTGAGGGTGAGCCGGTCCCCGGCCAGCAGGTCCCGGTGGCGCTGGTCGTTGTCGATCCACAGTCCGGAGAGCAGGGTGGCGTGGGCCAGCCAGCTGCCGCCACCGAAGGTGGGCGAGGTGAGGAAGCCGCTGCGGGCGTCGTAGCCGGCGGCGCGCAGCCGCCGGTAGCCGTCGTCGAGCACCGCGTTGACGCCCGGCGCGAGCGCGGGATCCTCCACCGCGTCCCGGCCGTAGCTCTCCACGAACGTGACGAGCACGTCCTTGCCGCGCAGCCCGGTGAGCAGCCGGTCGCCGGGCACGTCCCGGTAGGCGTCGGCCGTCATCTCCCCGGCGAACGCCGCGCGGTCGCGCAGGCCGGCCCGCACCTGGCCGACGTGGGACGCGACCAGGGTGGTCGCCGTCCGGTCGGCGACCGGCACGTCGGCGGCGAGGCGCACCCCGAACAGGGCGCAGCCCAGCCAGAGCACGGCCAGCGCGGCGACCACCCGGACCGCGCCGCGGCGGTGCCCGGCCATGAGCCGGGCCAGCCGCCGCACGGCGAGCGCCACCAGCACGGGCAGGCCGACCACGAGCAGCACCGCCCCCGCCGCCGCGGCGACCGCGGCGGCCCGACCGGCCGAGTCGGTGAGGTAGCCGAAGCCGTCGTCGAACAGTCCCCAGTCGAGCAGCACGTCGAACGGCCGGTCCCGGGCCACGGAGAAGCCCGTGTCCAGCAGCCTGACCACGGTCAGCAGGCCCAGGATCAGGCCGAGGGTCACGGCGACCGGCCGGCGGGCCCGGGCCGGCAGGACGAGCAGCAGCGCCGCGCCGGCCAGGGCCTCCACCGGGATCCGCAGCACCGCGCCCGGCCCGACCTCGGCGAGTCGGTCCGGCGCGAGCAGCGCCGCCGCCACCAGCAGCGCGGCCAGCCCGGTGAGGACCGCGCCGGCCACCCGACGAGTACGCGCGGCGGGCCGCGCCGGGGCGGGGTCGCCCGCGTCGCCCGTCGGCGTGGCGTCCTCCGGCGTGCCCGGCGTCGGCACGGACGGCTCGGTGTCCAGGGCGGGGGTGGCCGGCCCGGCCGGCCGGCGGAGACGGATGCGCAGCGACACGGCGGGTCCTTCGGCGAGGGGGAGGGATCAGGCAGGCTGGTGGGCGACGATCCGGACGGCCACCGGCACCGGCCGCGCGGGCACGCCCGCGTCGGCCAGGATGCCCAGCGCGGGAAGTGCGGTCGCGGCGGGCATGGTCCCCACCGCAGGGACGAGCTCGACGGCCGGGGTGGGCACGGTGGCCGGGGCGGCCGGGCGGTGCCGCCACAGCCAGGCCACGTCGCGGCCGAACGACTCCACCAGCAGGGCCAGCGCGCCGACGACCAGCGCCGCGGTCGCCGCCGGCGGCAGCAGCCCGCTCGCGGCCACCGCGAGCACCACGCCCTGCGCCGCCGCGACCACCTTGCGCCAGTAGCGGGGCGGCAGTGTGCCGCGCATCCAGGGCAGGGCCCAGCCCGCCGCCACGAAGGCGTACCGCATCCCGCCGGTGACCAGCACCCAGGCGCCGACCGCCGGGGCCAGGTGGACGCTGAGCACCAGGAGCAGGAACGAGTCGACCTCCATGTCGAAGCGGGCCCCCAGCGCGCTCACCGTGCCGGTGCGCCGGGCCACCCGGCCGTCCACCGCGTCCAGCGCGAGCGCCACCACGGTGAGCGGGACCAGCACGGCCACCGGCGCCGGCCCGCCGTCGACGACCAGGGCGAGCACCCCGCCGACCAGCAGCGCCCGGGCCAGCGTCACCCGGTCGGCCGGGCCGAGCCGGTCCGCTCCGGCCGCCCGCAGGCCGCGCCGGAGCAGCCCGCAGAGCACCCCGGCGTACGTGAGGCCGGCGACCCAGCCCGCCACGCCGAGGCCCACCGTGCCGGCGAGCCCGGCCAGCAGGACGAACTGCACGATCAACCCGACCAACGGGCCATTTCGAACCGTGGACACCCTGCCTCCGTGTCTATGATCGACAACCCTGCCAGTCATCACGGGAAAATCGGCCGTCCGGTTCGGTCCGGATGCGGAAAAGAGGAGAATTCGTGACCGGTGCCGCCCGCGCCTTCTGGCTCCGCGCCCCCGGCGAGGGCGAACTGCGCCCGGTCACGCTTCCCCCGGCCGGCCCCGGCGAGGTGCTGGTCCGCGCCTGCTACTCCGGCGTCAGCCGGGGCACCGAGACGCTGGTCTTCACCGGCCGGGTCCCCGCCGACCAGCACGCCACGATGCGCGCCCCGTTCCAGGAGGGCGACTTCCCGGCCCCGGTGAAGTACGGCTACCTGAGCGTCGGCACCGTCGAGGCGGGCCCGGCGGAGCTGCGCGGGCGTACCGTCTTCTGCCTGCACCCGCACCAGACCGCGTACGTGGTGCCGGCCGACGCCGTGGTGGTCGTACCCGATGAGGTGCCGGCGGCCCGCGCGGTGCTGGCCGGCACCGTCGAGACCGCGGTGAACGCGCTCTGGGACGCCGCGCCGCTGGTCGGCGACCGGGTCACCGTGGTCGGCGGCGGGATGGTCGGCTGCTGCGTGGCCGCCGTGCTGGCCCGCTTCCCCGGGGTCCGCGTCGAACTGGTCGACGCCGACCCGGCCCGGGCCGGGGTGGCCGCGGCGCTCGGCGTCGACTTCGCGCTGCCCGCCGACGCGGCCGGCGACCGGGACCTGGTGGTGCACGCCAGCGCCACCGCCGAGGGGCTGCAACGCGCCCTGGAGCTGCTCCGTCCGGAGCGGACCGTGCTGGAGCTGAGCTGGTACGGCGACCGCCCGGTCACCCTCGCCCTGGGCGGGGCGTTCCACTCGAAGCGGCTCGGCATCCGCAGCAGCCAGGTCGGCACCGTGTCGCCCCGGCGCGCCGACCGGAGCTACGCCGACCGGCTGGCGGTGGCCCTGGACCTGCTCGCCGACCCGGCCTTCGACGCGCTGCTCACCGGCCGGTCCCGCTTCGCCGACCTGCCCGACGTGCTGGACCGGCTCGCCTCGGGCCGGCTCCCCGCGCTCTGCCACCTCATCACCTACGACGAGGAGTGATCTCTTGTTCAGCGTCACCGTCCGGGACCACATGATGGTCGCCCACAGCTTCCGCGGCGAGGTGTTCGGCCCGGCCCAGCGGCTGCACGGCGCGACCTTCGTCGTCGACGCCACCTTCCGCCGGCCGGAGCTGGACGCCGACGGGATCGTGGTCGACATCGGCCTGGCCACCGAGCAGCTCAAGGCCGTGCTCGGCGCGCTCAGCTACCGCAACCTGGACGACGAGCCGGACTTCGCCGGGGTGAACACCACCACCGAGGTGCTGGCCCGGACGGTGGCCGACCGGCTGGCCGACGCGGTGCACGCCGGGCGGCTCGGCGAGGGGGCGCGGGGCCTCGCCGGGATCACCGTCACCCTGCACGAGTCGCACGTCGCCTGGGCCAGCTACGAGCGGTCGCTGTGACCGGATGACCGTCGTGCACGTGGTGCTCCCGGGCGACATCGACGACCCCGCGAGCCCCAGCGGCGGCAATGGGTACGACCGCCGGGCCTGCCACGGGCTGGTCGCGCTCGGCTGGACGGTGCGGGAACACGCGGTGACGGGCGGCTGGCCGCACCCGGGGGCGGCGGACCGGGCCGCGCTGGCGGGGGTGCTCGCCGCGCTGCCCGACGGCGCGGCCGTGCTGCTCGACGGGCTGGTCGCCTCGACCGTACCGGAGGTGCTGGCCCCGCACGCCCGGCGGTTGCGCCTCGTGGTGCTGGTGCATCTGCCGCTGGAGGACGACGTCGAGGCCCGGGCGCTCGCCGCGGCGACGGCCGTGGTCACCACCAGCGAATGGACCCGCCGCCGGCTGCTCGACCGTTACCCGCTCGCCGCCGACCGGGTGTCGGTCGCCCCGCCCGGGGTGGACCCGGCGCCGGTCGCCCCCGGCTCGGCGGCCGGCGCCCGGCTGCTCTGCGTCGCGGCGGTCACCCCGCTCAAGGGGCACGACGTGCTCGCCGCCGCCCTGCACCGGGTCGCCGACCTGCCCTGGACGTGCGACCTGGTCGGCCCGCTCACCCGGGACCCGGACTTCGTGGCGCGGCTGCGCCGGCGGGTCGCCGACAGCGGCCTCGCCGGCCGGGTCCGGCTGGCCGGCCCGCGCACCGGCGTCGACCTGGCCGCCGCGTACGCCGCCGCCGACCTGCTGGTGCTGCCGTCCCGCCGGGAGACCTACGGGATGGTGGTCACCGAGGCGCTCGCCCGGGGCGTGCCGGTGCTGGCCAGCGACACCGGCGGCCTGCCCGAGACCCTCGGGCGCACCCCGGACGGCGAGCGGCCCGGCCTGCTGGTGCCCCCGGCCGACCCGGCCGCGCTGGCCGGCGCGCTGCGCCGCTGGCTCACCGACCCGGACCTGCGGGACCGGCTGCGCCGCGCCGCCCGGCAGCGGCGGGACACCCTCACCGGCTGGCCGGTCACCGCGCACCGGCTCGCCGCAGCCCTCAAGGAGGCCACGGCGGCATGACCACCTCACTGCTACCCCCCGACTTCGCGGACTGGCTGCGGCTGCGCGAACCCGCCGACGCCGCCGCCCGCTCCGCCGAGCTGGGCGACGCGATCCGCCACCGGCTGCCCGCCGACCGGCCGCTGATCGTGCACGACCTGGGCAGCGGCACCGGGTCGATGGCCCGCTGGCTCGCCCCGCGGCTGCCCGGCCCGCAGTGCTGGGTGCTCCACGAGCGGGACGCAGCCCTGCGCGCCCGGGCCGCCGCCGGGCTGGCCGTGACCGCCGACGGCAGCCCGGTCACCGTGCTGACCCGGGGCTCCGACATCACCCGGTTGGGTGCCGCCGACCTGGCCGACGCGCACCTGGTCACCGCCTCGGCGTTGCTGGACATGCTCACCGCCGAGGAGGTCGAGCGGGTGGTGGCGGCGTGCGCCGGCCACCCCACCCTCTTCGCGATCACCGTGCTGGGCCGGGTGCGGTTCACCCCCGCCGACCCGCTCGACGCCGAGTTCGAGGCCGCGTTCAACGCCCACCAGCGGCGGACGGTCGACGGCCGGGCGCTGCTCGGCCCGGACGCCGTGGACGTGACGGCGGCGGCCTTCCGCCGCCGGGGCGTGCCGGTGCGGGTCCGGTCCAGCCCGTGGCGTCTCGGCCCGGAGCAGGCCGCGCTGACCGCGGAGTGGCTGGTCGGCTGGCTGGACGCGGCCGTCGAGGAGCGGCCGGACCTGGCCGGGGTGGTCGGGGCGTACCGGGAGCGGCGGCTCGCCGAGGCGGCGGACGGCCGGCTGCGGGTGGTGCTGCACCACGCCGACCTGCTCGCCGGGTGAACCGAAGCGGCCGGCGGCACGTGACAACGGGTGGACCGAGGGAGGACCGCTCTTGTCACACGCCGCCGTCGCCGGGCCCGTCCCCGCCGCCGCGCCCGCGCCGGCCCGGTCGCTCTGGGCCTGGGCCCGCCCGCTCGCCGGGTTCGCGGTGCTCGCCGCCCTGGTCTGGTCGGTGGGCACCGGCCCGTTCCTGGCCGGGCTGCGGCTGATCGACGCGCCGGCGCTCGCCGCCGCGCTCGGCATCGGCGTCGTCACCACGGTCTGCTGCGCCTGGCGCTGGTCGCTGGTCGCCGGCGGGCTCGGCGTGCGGCTGCCGCTGCGGGCCGCGGTCGCGCACTGCTACCGGGCGGTCTTCCTCAACTCGACGCTGCCCGGCGGGGTGCTCGGGGACGTGCACCGGGCGGTCCGGCACGGCCGGGACGCCGGGGACGTGGCCCGGGGCGTCCGCGCCGTGGTCTGGGAGCGCACCGCCGGCCAGGTGGTCCAGCTGGTCATCGCGGTGGCCGTGCTGGCGGCGCTGCCCTCCCCGGTCCGGCCGTACCTGCCGGCGGTGGTCACCGGGCTGGCCGCCGCCACGCTGGCGCTGGCGCTGGCCGCCCGGGCCGTGCCCCGCTCCGGGGCGTCCCGCTGGGCCCGGGCGGCGCGCACCGCGGTCGCCGACGTGCGGGCCGGGCTGCTGGCCCGGCGCACCTGGCTCGGCGTGGTGGCGGCCTCGGGCGTGGTGGTCGCCGGCCACCTGGCCACCTTCGTGGTGGCGGCGCGCACCGCGGGCGCCGACGCGCCGCTGTCCCGGCTGCTGCCGCTGACCCTGCTGGCCCTGCTCGCCATGGGGCTGCCGACCAATGTGGGCGGGTTCGGGCCGCGCGAGGGGGTGGCCGCCTGGGCGTTCGCCGCGGCCGGTCTCACCGCCGCGCAGGGCGTCGCCACCGGCACCGTCTACGGGGCGCTGGTCCTGGTGGCCAGCCTGCCGGGCGCCGCGGTGCTGCTGGTCCGCCGGCGTCCGGCTCCGGAGCCCGGCGACTGTCGGTGATCCCGCCTACGGTGGGGGTGCGAGGTGTGCGTTGCCGGCGCGTCCGGCGGCCCGGACTGAGGAGATGCATTGGACGAAACGCTGCCCACCGCGACGGTCCGGACCCAGGTCACGGTGCCTCTGCGGTTTCCCGACGGGTACGTGACCACCGGCCGGGTGCACTCCTTTCACGGCCTGGTCGACGGTCGCGAGCACCTCGCGATCGGGCTCGGTGAGCGGCGTGATCCGGACATCTCCCCACCGCTGGTCCGCCCGCACAGCGAGTGCCTGACCGGCGACGTGTTCGGCAGCCAGCGCTGCGACTGCGGCCCGCAACTGCGGGAGGCGGTCGAGCGGATCGCCGACGCCGGCGGCTACCTGCTCTACCTGCGCCAGGAGGGCCGCGGCATCGGCCTCTACGCCAAGCTCGACGCGTACGCGCTCCAGGACGGGGGGCTGGACACCTACGAGGCGAACGTGGCGCTCGGCCGGGGCCCCGACGAGCGCGACTACACGGTGGCCGCGCAGATGCTCGCGGCGCTGGGCGTGACCCGGGTGGGCCTGCTCAGCAACAATCCGGACAAGGCCGCCCAGCTGGAGCGGCTGGGCGTCACGGTGGTCGACCGGGTGCTCACCGGGGTGCACCTGTCCCCGGCGAACGCGGGCTACCTGGCGGCCAAGGTGACCCGCGCCGACCATGCCCTCGACCTGCCCTTCGTGCCGTGACCAGCCGGCCGTACGTGCTGCTGAGCTGCGCCATGTCGATCGACGGCTACATCGACGACGCCACCGCCGAGCGGCTGCTGCTCTCCAACGACACCGACCTGGACCGGATCGACGCGGTCCGGGCCGCCTGTGACGCGATCATGGTGGGCGCCGCCACGGTCCGCCGCGACGACCCCCGGCTGCTCGTGCGCAGCGAGCGGCGGCGGGCCGAGCGGGTGGCCCGCGGCCTGTCCCCGTCCCCCGTGAAGGTGACCGTCACGGCCAGCGGCGACCTCGACCCGACCGCCCGGTTCTTCACCATGGGCGACGGGGCGAAGCTGGTCTACTGCCCGAGCGGCGTGGCGGACAAGACCCGGGAACAGGTCGGCGCGGTGGCCACCGTGGTCGACGCGGGCGACCCGGTGACCCCCGAGGCGGTCCTCGCCGACCTGGCCGGGCGCGGCGTCGGCCGGCTCATGGTGGAGGGCGGCGGCAACCTGCACTGCCAGTTCCTGACCGCCGGTGTCGCCGACGAGCTGCACCTGGTGGTCGCGCCGTTCTTCGTGGGCGACCGACGGGCGCCCCGGTTCGTCGGGGACGGCCGCTTCCCGTGGCACCCGGGCCGCCGCGCCCGGGTCGTCGAGGTACGCCAGATCGGCGACGTGGTGCTCACCCGCTACGCCCTCTCCGACCGCTGCGCCGGATAGCAGAGCGCCGGACAGGTGGGGTGCCGGCCGGTCAGGACGCCGGTGTCGGCAGGCCGAGGGCCTCGTCGACCCGGTTGAGCACGGCCCCGCCGTCCTCGCCGACCCCGCGCAGCAGGTCGATCGCGGTGGCCCGGATCTGTCCGACGATCATGACCACGGGCAGCGGCGGGTCGGACTCCAGCAGCTCGGCACCGATCCGGACCGCGGCCAGGGCGGCCTCGCCGGCCCGGGTGGCGTGCCGGTCGGCGTCCTGGCCGGTCAGGTCGGTGGCCAGCGCCGCCCCGGCGGCGCGTACCGCCTCGGCGAGGGAGCGGATCGCCGCGCCCAGCTCTGGTGGGGTGGCGGTGTGCAACCGGGCCAGGGTGGCCCCGTTGCGGGCCAGCACCCGGATGTTGCGGGCCGCGTAGTCGAGTTGGCGGACGGTCGCCTCGACCTGTTCGAGCTGGCCGAGGTGCCGGCGGCGGCGGAACCGCAGCCGCAGCGTCTCGGCGCATGCCCGCACCGCGGACCGCAGGCGTTCCACGCAGCCGTCCACCTCCCGGGCCTGGTCCAGCGCCGCCTGGGCGGCCTCGGCGTCACAGCGGTCCAGCGCGGCGTTCACCCGGTCGAGCAGGTCGGCGAGGTCGGCGTACGTCCGGCGGGCCTCGGCGACCAGCGGGGCAAGCGGGTCCCGGGCCACCACGAGTTGGCTCGCGGCGAGGGCGACCGCCCCGCCGATCAGCGCGTCGACGAAGCGGAACGGGGTGAACTCGCCCTTCGGCGCGGCGACCACCACCAGGTAGAGCGCGGAGACCGTGGTCTGGATGACCAGGGTGCTGCTCGCCCCGGCCGCCACCGTGCCGCCGAGGGTGAGCAGCAGGACGAGGAGCATGGTTGCCGTGCCGGGGCCGAGGGCGTGCACCACCAGGTCGGCGACGAGCACCCCGCCGGCCACTCCGAGCACCAGCTCGATGGTCTGCCGTACCCGGCGGCCCCGCGACTCGCCGAGCACCATGAGCGCCGCGCTCGGCGCGAAGAACGGGTCCGGATGGCCGATCAGCCGCGCGGCGATCAGCCAGGCCACGGTCGCGGCGAGCGCGGCCTCCACCACCGGCACCCACGCCTGTCGCAGCCGCCCCACGGCGGCCTTCCACCAGTTGCGCACCGGCGCCGTTCCTCCCCCTGACGGACCGGCGCACCCACGGGATCTCCGTTCCGGCCGTAGAGGTTCCCTACCCCCGAAGTTGATCGTCGTAACCGGACGATCCACCCCGGCGACGATCTCGCGTTGCTGGGCGACGCTACGGTCAGCCGCATGTCGCTGCACCGGAGCGGGGTCCCGCGGATCTATCCCGCGGTCCCGCTCGCCTTCCTGCTGCCGTGTGCGGGGATGGCGCTGCTGGGGCCCTTCATGGACCCGGAGCCCCACCCGCCGGCACCGGCCGGCGTGCTGGCCCCGGCGCAGGTCCTGGACGTCCAACGGGACGGGGCGGGGCGGCCGAGCGGCGTGCTGCTGCGGGTGGACTCGCCCGACGGTCCGGTGATCTGCGGCATCCCGCGGGCGTCCTTCGCCGACGGTAGGCTGCCCGACCGGCACGCGCGGATCACCGTCGACTACACGCCGACCGACTGCGCGCCGCCGCCGTCCGCTCCGGACCGGTTGCCGCCCTGGGCGGTGAGCGCCCTGGGCGCCGTCGGCCTGGCGCTGGCGATCTACTGGCTGTGGGCCGGCTCGGACCGGGCCGCCCGGCCGCGCTACCGGAGGACGAGGGAGCGGGGCCGGGCGGTCGCGGTCAGAGCACCTGGGACAGGAAGCGCTGCAGCCGCGGGTGCTCCGGCGCCTCGAACACGGCGGCCGGTGGGCCGGCCTCCAGCACGACGCCGGCGTCCATGAAGGCCACCGTGTCGGCCACCTCGCGGGCGAAGCCCATCTCGTGGGTGACCACGACCATGGTCATGCCGGCCGACGCGAGGTCGGCCATCACGGCGAGCACCCCCTTGACCAGCTCGGGGTCGAGCGCCGAGGTGGCCTCGTCGAAGAGCATCACCTGCGGCCGCAGCGCCAGCGCCCGGGCGATGGCCACCCGCTGCTGCTGACCGCCGGAGAGCTGCGCCGGCCGGACGTCGGCCTTGTGGGCCAGCCCGACCAGGTCGAGCTGGGCCCGGGCGACCTGCACCGCCTCGTCCTCGGGGAGCTTCTTGAGCTTGCGCAGCGCGAGGGTGAGGTTGCGCAGCACGGTCATGTGCGGGAAGAGGTTGAACTGCTGGAACACCATGCCGATCCGCTGGCGCAGCGCGTCCGGGTCGTCGCCCAGCACGCTGCGTCCGTCCAGCAGCACGTCACCCCGGTCCGGCTCGATGAGCCGGTTGATCGTCCGCAGCAGCGTCGACTTGCCGGAGCCGGACGGGCCGATCACGCACGCGGTCCCGCCCCGGGCCACCTCCAGGTCGGCGCCGCGCAGCACCTGGTGCCGCCCGAAGGCCAGGTGCACGTCCCGGACGGCCAGGCTGACCGAGGTGGCGGTCGCGGTGCTCATCGGGGGTCCTTTCCGGTCGGCGCCGGCGCGCCGGCGGGGTCGAGTTCGACGTCGAGGTCGGGTGCGGCCACCGCCCGGCCCTGCCGCAGCCGCCGGTCGATCCAGTTGACCGCGTGGGTCAGCGGCACGGTCAGCACCAGGTAGAACAGGCCGGCCAGCAGCAGCGCCGACTCGTTGCCGGTGGTGGCCGCGTAGTCCTGGCCGATCCGGAACAGCTCGCGCTGGCTGGCCACCAGGCCGAGGAAGTAGACCAGGCTGGAGTCCTTGATCAGCGCGATGAGCTGGTTGACCCAGGCCGGTAGCACACGGCGTACCCCCTGCGGGACGATGACCAGGCGCATCGCCTCGCCCCAGGAGAAGCCGAGGGCCCGGGCCCCCTCCAGCTGGGCGGCCTCCACGCTCTGGATGCCGGCGCGGAAGATCTCTCCGATGTAGGCGGCGGCGATCAGCGACAGCGCCAGCACGCCCAGCGGGTAGGGGTTCGGGCCCCACACCTGCATGCCCAGCGGCGCCAGGCCGACGCCGATGAGCAGGATGGTCGCCGCCGCCGGCAGGCCGCGGAACACGTCGGTGTAGACCCGGGCCGGCCACCGCAACCAGCGGGTACGCGAGATGCCCGCGACGGCCAGCAGCATGCCCAGCACCGAGCCGAGCAGGGCGGCGGAGACCGCCAGGATCAGCGTGTTGGGCAGCCCGACGGTCAGCATCTCGGGCAGCGCCTCGCGCATGGCGTCCCAGTCGAAGAAGGTCTCCCACAGGGTGCTCAGTGGATCCATGTCTCCGTCCGCCCCGCTCGTCTCAGTCGTTCCAGGTCAGGAGGCCGCCGACGGCGACGGCACGGCGACCGTGCCGCTGCCCGGCTTGAAGTCGGCCGGGACCGGCCGGCCGGGGTAGTACTGCGCCTGGAGCTTGCTCCAGGTGCCGTCGGCGATCACCTCGTCGAGGGCCTTGTTCAGCGCCTCGCGCAGCTTGTCGTTGCCCTTGGCCACCGCGTACGCGGTCGGGGCCGGGCTGAGCTGCTTCGCGGCCACCGTGATCTTGCCGCTGCTGTCCGCGGCGGACTTGTCGCCGATCTCGGCCGGGGCGATCCAGGCGTCGGCCGTGCCGGCCTTGAGCTGGTTGACCGCGCCGTTGTAGTCCGGCACCCGGACCGGGTTCAGGTTCTCCCGGGTGGCGTAGTCGTCCTGCACGGTGCCCTGCACGACGACCACCCGCTTGCCGGCGAGCTGGTCGAAGCCGCTGATCGGGGAGCCGGCCGGCACGTCCAGTCCGAAGTAGCCGAAGTCGTAGCCGTTGCCGAAGTCGACGGTCTTCTTCCGGGCCTCGGTGATGGTGATGGAGGAACTGCCCACGTCGAACTTGTGGTTGTTCACCTGGGAGAGCAGCGCGGAGAAGTCGGTGCCGACGAACTCCACCTTCAGGCCGGCCTTCGCGGCGACCGCGGTGAGCAGGTCGTTGTCGAAGCCGGTGAACTTGCCGTCTTTCAGGTAGACGTTCGGCGGGGCGTCGGTGAGCGTGCCGGCCCGCAGCACGCCGGCCTGGAGCAGGCCGTACGGGTTGGCGGCCTCGCTGGTGGCGCCGTCGTCGCCGCAGGCGGTGAGGGCGGTGGCGGCGAGCACGGCGGCGGCGCCGAACGCGGCGGCGCGGGTCAGGGCGGAACGGATTCGCACAGGTGTCTCCAGGGTCTCAGGCGGCGTGGGCGCACGCCACCGACGGCGCGCCCGGGGCGGGCGGGCCGGAAAGGGCTGGTGCGGAAGGGGTGGTGCGGAAGGTGGGGGAGTGGCGCTCAGCGCGCGTCGGCGCGGCGACAGGCGTCGCTGCACACCCGCATCAGGTCGACGTGCCGCCGCTTGACCAGCGCGAACCGCGCCGGGTAGGCGATGCCGTCGGCGGGCGGGGTGCGGAGCTGAGCAGACATGGTTCCCTCTGGTCGGTGATGACCTGGGTACCAGGCCACGCTTGCACCGGCGGCTGCCGGTGCCTGGTCCTCACCCGGGGCACCCCACCGCGGAGGAGGGTTGCCGGCCAGCGAGCCGGGGCTTGGCGCTGGCGCTCATGACCTGCCGAGAAGGCTAGCAGCAGCGCCGCCCCGGCCGTCCAGCGGTTATGACCACCCTCACGCCCGTGCCTTACCGGCGGGCCGGCATGACCGGGGCGTCCCGGCCGGTGCCGTGCCGCGACGGCGTCCGCTGCTCGTGGTAGTCCTGCTCGACGTTGACCGTCCAGACGTCGTGGCCGGCGTCGTGGGCGATGTTCTCGGCGGCCAGCATCGCGGTGAGCATCGAGTGGTCCGCGTTGTTGTAGCGGTGCATCCCGTTGCGCCCGACCGGGTGCACGTTCGGCACCTCCCGGGCCAGCCAGCCGCGGATCACGTCCACGTTGTGCTGGTACCGCTCGTCGTAGACCGGGTACGCCTTGGGCATGCGGACCACGTAGCCGGCCTCCACGCAGCCGGGCCGGACCAGGCCCAGCCGCTCCAGCTCGGCGGTGGCGAAGGCGACCAGGTCCGCGTCCGGGGTCCGCCACATCTCGTCGTCCTCGAACACGAAGTACTCCAGCCCCAGGCAGGTCCGCCCGTCCTTGACCAGGTACGGCGACCAGGAGCCGAAGTTCTGGATCCGGCCCACCTTGGCGGCCGGATCGTGCACGTAGATCCAGTTGTCCGGGAAGGAGAACTCCTCCGGCACCACCAGCGCGACGGTCAGGAAGTCCCGGTACCGCAGGTCGTCGGCGGCGGACCGCACCTCCGGCGGCGCCTCCGGGCGCATGGCCCGCACCAGCGCGGAGATCGGCATCGAGGAGATCAGGTGGTCGGCCGGCTCGGTGCGCTCGCCGTCGGCGTCGCTCACCGTGACGGCGGTGGCCCGCCGCTCCGCCGGGTCCCGGTGCACCTCGGTCACCCAGGTGTTGGTGCGGACCGTGCCGCCCCGCTTCTCCACCTCCTCGGTGCAGCGCTCCCACATCATGCCGGGGCCGTGCTTCGGGTACTGGAACTCCTCGATCAGGCTGGTCACGTCCTTGCGGTTGCGTCGGGGCAGCAGCGCGTTGAGCACCGCCGTGGAGAGCGACAGGTTCTTGATCCGCTGAGCGGCCCAGTCGGCCTGCAACTGGTCGGCCGGCATCCCCCAGACCTTCTCCGTGTACGTCTTGAAGAAGATCGAGTAGAGCCGCCAGCCGAACCGGGCCGAGACCCACCCCTCGAAGTGCGACTGGTCCTTCGGCGGGCGCAGCCGGGCCCGCCCGTACGACCCGACGCAGCGCAGCGCCTCCAGCAGGCCGAGGTTGCGCAGCGCGTTGCCGGCGTTGAGCGGGTAGTCGTAGAGGGCACCCCGGTAGTAGATGCGGCTCATCCGCGGCCGGAGCAGGAAGTCCTCGTCCGGCAGGATCTCGTGCCAGAAGTCCTCCACCCGGGAGACCTTGGTGAAGAACCGGTGCCCGCCGATGTCGAACCGCCAGCCGTCCCGCTCCACCGTGCGGCTGATCCCGCCGACCACGTCGTCGGCCTCGTAGACCCGGACCGGCTCGCCGTGCCGCAGCAGCTCGTATGCGGCGGTGAGCCCCGCGGGCCCCGCCCCGATGATCACGGTCCCGTTGCCGTCACCCATGCCGTCCGCGCCCCCCGCCGCCAGCCTGCCGATGCGGGAGCGCCCTTACCCGTCCTGCCCGCCGACTCACCTGCGCCCGCGATACGCGAACTGCGGGTCACCCGTTCGGGGTCGGGCGGGTGTGAACCGGGACGGAACGGGGATGCGCGGGCGGTTTCCCGGTCCGGGGGTCGGTCGCGGGGGCGACCGGTGGGAGCGGGATGGGAGACGAGCGGCGGGCCGCGACGGTCGGCGGCCGCGCCCCGGCGTGGCGGTCGGGCGTGCCCGCCCGGCTGGGCTCGGCGGGCCGGCGGCTGGCCGCGCGGATCCCCGCGCCCTGGGGCTTCGTGCTCGCCGTCTTCGCCGGCTCGAAGCTCGTGCTCAGCCTGGTCGGCGTGCTGGTGCTGACCGCCTGGGACGGGGTGCCCGGCGCGCCGCCCGCCGACGAGACGATGATGCGGGTCCAGCAGGACCGGATCTCGTCGCACCGCTGGATCTCGCTCTGGTTCGCCTGGGACTCGTTCCTCTACGACCACCTGGCCCGGGTGCCGCTGGACCGGCCGTGGACCGACTTCGGCTTCCCGCTGCTCTACCCGTTCCTGGCCCGGCCCCTCGCGCCGCTGCTCGGCGGGCACACCGCCTGGGCGCTGCTGCTGGTCGCCAACGTGGCGCTGCTGTTCCAGCTCTACCTCGCGTACCGGCTCGGCGGCCGGCTGCTCGGCGCCGACGACCCCGGCGAGGCCGGCGCGGACGGCCGGCGGGCCGTCCGGTACCTGCTGCTCCTGCCGACGGCGTTCCTGTTCCAGGCGGCGCTCACCGAGTCGCTCTTCGTCTGCCTCGCCCTGGCCGCGTTCTGGTACGCCGAGCAGCGCCGCTGGCTGGTGGTCGGGATCGTCGGCTACTTCCTGGCGATGAGCCGCTCGGTCGGCTTCGTGGTGGTGGTCCCGCTGGCCCTGGTGCTGCTGCGCCAGCACGGCTGGCGCCTCCACCCGCGCACCCTGCCGCGCTACCTGCGGGAGGGCTGGCCGCTGCTGCTGGTGCCGGCCGGCTGGCTCACCTTCATGGCGTTCTGTCGCTGGCAGGGCGGCGACTGGTTCGCCTACCAGCACGCCCAGGAGAAGGGCTGGGGGATCAAGGTGCAGAACCCGCTCGGGGTGGCGGGGTCGGCGCTGGTCGGCGACAACTCGGCCAACGCGTTCCGGGTCTGGATCGCCGTGGCCATGCTGCTCGTGGCGGTCGTGGGGCTGCGCCGGCGGGCCGACTGGCCGTACCTGGTCTACACGGTGATCGTGGTGCTGGTGCCGCTGTCGATGGGCCCGCCGGTCTACAAGAGCCTGCTCCGCTACCTGCTGGCGGCGTTCCCGGTGGCGTTCGTGCTGGCCCGCTGGGCCCGCCGGCCGGGCCTTGACGGCTGGCTCACGGCCGGGCTGGCGCTGCTCCAGGGCGCGCTGTTCGCGGTGTGGCTCACCTATTGGACCCACCTCATCATCTGACCGCCGCCGGGCGCGGTCGGCCGTCGGCCCGCAGAATGGCCGGATGAGCGACCGCCGGGTGAACTTCGACGACCTCGGCGCCTGGCTGATCAAGGGCAACGCGGAATTCGCCGCGCTGCGCGAGCACCTGCCCGCGCCACCCGGCGGCGGGCATGGTCCGCCACCGCCCGGGTAGATCGAGCCCCTCCAGAGGAATGGGGTGGGCGATGGCCGGGACGTGGCTGATGGGCGCGGGCGCCGCGACGGCGGGGCGGCGGCCGACCGCCGTCCTCGTGGCGGTGCATCCCGAGGACGGCGACGGGAGCGGCCCGGGGAGCGAGACCTCGCTGGCCGAGCTGACCCGCCTGGCCGACACCGACGGGCTCACCGTCGCCGACGCGGTGGTGCAGAACCGCCCGCGGCCGGACCCGGCCACGTTCGTGGGCTCCGGCAAGGTGGACGAGCTGGCCGCGGTGGCCGAGCGGACCCACGCCGACGTGGTGATCGCCGACGGCGAGCTGAGCCCCGGCCAGGTGCGCAACCTCGAGGAACGCACGGGCGTGCGGGTGGTCGACCGGACCGCGCTGATCCTGGACATCTTCGCCGAGCACGCCCGCACCAGCGAGGGCCGGGTGCAGGTGGAGCTCGCGCAGATCGCGTACCAGCTGCCCCGGCTGCGCGGTGACGGCCGCGCGCTGTCCCGCGTGGGTGGCGGCCGGATGGCGGGCGGCGCCGGCATGGGCGTCCGCGGCCCGGTGAGATGAAGCTGGAGACCCAGCGTCGCCGGCTGCGGCAGCGGGCCACCCGGCTGCGGGGCAACGTCGCCGAGCTGGCCCGGCGGCGGGAGCGCAACCGTGGCCGGCGGGCCCGCAACTGGGTGCCGTCGGTCGCCATCACCGGCTACACCAACGCCGGGAAGTCCGCCCTGCTCAATCGCCTCACCGGGGCGGACGCGCAGGTCCAGGACGTGCTCTTCGCCACCCTCGACCCGACCGTCCGGCGGATCTCCACGGGCGACCTCACCTACACCGTCACCGACACCGTGGGGTTCGTCCGGCACCTGCCCCACCAGCTGGTCGACGCGTTCCGCTCGACGCTCGAGGAGGTGAGCGGCAGCGACCTGGTGCTGCACGTGGTGGACGCCGCCGCGCCGGACGCGCTGGAGCAGATCACCACGGTGCACGGCGTGCTGCACGAGATCGGCGCGGGGGACGTGCCCGAGCTGCTGGCGCTCAACAAGATCGACGTGGCGCCCGCGGAGTGGGTGGCCGCGCTCTGCCGCGCCTGTCCCGAGGCCGTCCCGGTGTCGGCGCTGACCGGCGAGGGCGTCGACCGGCTCCGCGCCGAGCTGGCCGCCCGCCTGGGCCGCCGCTGACCGGAGCCGGGGGCTTGCTATGCAACTCGTTGCATAGCAGGATGGCCGGCATGTCGCTGGAGCACGCCATCCTCGTCTCGCTCCTGGAGCAGCCCGCCTCCGGCTACGAGCTGGCCCGGCGCTTCGACCGCTCGATCGGCCGCTTCTGGACCGCCACCCACCAGCAGATCTACCGCGTGCTCAAGCGGATGGAGAGCGACGACTGGCTCACCGCCGAGGAGGTCGGCCAGGAGGGGCTGCCGGACAAGAAGATCTGGTCGGTCACCCCCACCGGGCGATCCGCCCTGGTCGCCTGGCTGCGCGCCCCCGTGCAGCCGGAGGCGGTCCGGCACGAGCTGGCCGTCAAGATCCGCGGCGCCGCGTTCGACGACGCGGCCGGCCGCGCCGCCCTGGTCGCCGAGGTCGAGCGCTACCGCGCCGACCACGCGGCCACCCTCGCCGGCTACCTGGCCGGCGAACGCCGCGACTTCCCCGACCCCGCCGCCCGGGACGCCCGCGCGGCCCTCCAGCACGTCGTCCTGCGCGGCGGCATCGCGTACGAGCGGATGGTGCTGGCCTGGCTCGACGACGTCCTCGACACCCTCCGCGACCTCGACCCCGCCACCTCCAGGAAGGCGAACCCGTGACCGACCCGCTGCTGTTCCACCCGCACCGCTACGACCCCGCCCACCTCGACGAGACCTCCCGGCGGCTGCTGCGCGCCACCGTCGACTGGTTCGAGTCGCGCGGCAAGCGCGCCCTGGTGGACAGCTACAACCACCACGAGTGGTACGCCGACTTCCTCGACTTCGCCGCCAAGGAGGGGCTCTTCGCCACCTTCCTCACCCCGGCCGCCGACGGCGGCGGCGACCCGGACAAGCGCTGGGACACCGCCCGCAACGCCGCGCTCAGCGAGATCCTCGGCTTCTACGGCCTCGGCTACTGGTACACCTGGCAGGTCACCGTGCTCGGCCTCGGGCCGGTCTGGCAGAGCGGCAACGCCGCCGCCCGGGCCCGCGCCGCCGCGCTGCTCGACGAGGGCCACGTGATGGCCTTCGGCCTCTCCGAGCGGCCGCACGGCGCCGACATCTACTCCACCGACCTGCTGCTCACCCCCGACGCCGACGGCGGCTTCCGGGCCACCGGCGGCAAGTACTACATCGGCAACGGCAACGTCGCCGGGCTGGTGTCCGTCTTCGGCCGCCGCGCCGACGTCGAGGGCCCCGAGGGCTACGTCTTCTTCGCCGCCGACAGCCGGCACCCGGCGTACCGGCTGGTCCGCAACGTGGTCAACGCGCAGATGTACGTCAGCGAGTTCCGCCTGGAGGACTACCCGGTGCGCGCCGAGGACGTGCTGCACACCGGCCCGGCCGCCTTCGACGCCGCGCTCAACACCGTCAACGTCGGCAAGTTCAACCTCTGCACCGCCTCCATCGGCATCTGCGAGCACGCCATGTACGAGGCGGTTACCCACGCCCACCACCGGATCCTCTACGGCCGGCGGGTCACCGACTTCCCGCACGTGCGCCGCGAGCTGACCGACGCGTACGCCCGCCTGGTGGCCATGAAGCTGTTCAGCGACCGGGCGGTCGACTACTGCCGCTCGGCCGGCCCGGACGACCGGCGGTACCTGCTGTTCAACCCGATGACCAAGATGAAGGTCACCACCGAGGGCGAGAAGGTCATCGACCTGCTCTGGGACGTGATCGCCGCCAAGGGCTTCGAGGCCGACACCTACTTCGACAAGGCCGCCAAGGACATCCGCGGCCTGCCGAAGCTGGAGGGGACGGTGCACGTCAACCTCGCGCTGATCCTCAAGTTCATGCCGAACTACCTGTTCCGGCCGGCCGCGCACCCGCCCGTGCCGACCCGGCGGGACCCGGCCGACGACGAGTTCCTCTTCGCCCAGGGCCCGGCCCGCGGCCTCGGCGCGATCCGCTTCCACGACTGGCGGGCCGCCTACGACGCGCACGCCCACCTGCCCAACGTGGCCCGCTTCCGGGAGCAGGCCGACGGGCTGGTCGCCCTGCTCGCCGCAAACGCTCCCGACGAGGCCCAGCAACGGGACCTGGACTTCCTGCTCACCGTCGGCCAGCTCTTCGCCCTGGTCGTCTACGGCCAGCTGATCCTGGAGCAGGCCGAGCTGACCGGCCTCGACGCCGACCTGCTGGACGAGATCTTCGACCTGCTGGTCCGCGACTTCTCCGGCTACGCGACCGA
This sequence comes from Micromonospora sp. NPDC004540, assembly GCF_040610095.1. Taxonomy (NCBI): domain Bacteria; kingdom Bacillati; phylum Actinomycetota; class Actinomycetes; order Micromonosporales; family Micromonosporaceae; genus Micromonospora; species Micromonospora sp. NPDC004540. Next base: position 28,514 of record NZ_JBEXLR010000015.1, on the reverse strand, counting down.
ACTGCACGGCAAGGCGGCCACCACCGAGGCGCAGGCCGCCTGGGCGCTCGCCCACCTCCGCCGCCCGGTCACCGACGCCGACCGCACCGCCCGGGTGTGGCAGCGGGTGGTCGCCCTCGCCGGCGCGTACGAGATGCATCCCTGACCGGACCGGCCGACCCTCGACACACACGCCGGGGGTCGGCCGCGTCGCCGCGGGTCAGGACAGGGCCGAGGCGAGCCGTCGGGCCTCGGTCACGAGTCGGCTGCCACCGCCTCGGGCCACCACGTCGGCCAGGCCCGGCACCTCGATCCGCACCCCGGTCGCTCCGGCGGTCTCGGCGGCGAGGGTGAGCAGGTCGGGGGTGCCCCGGGGCGGCGTCGGCGCGGCCAGCAGCGCCGGGAGGGCCCCGGCGAGCAGGCGCCAGGTGCTCAGCCGGCCGCCTGCCGCGACCGCGTCCCGCAGCGGGATCGCCGCCCGGGTCAGCGTCACCTGGCCGTCCGCCGCCAGCGCGCCCAGGTGCGCGCCCACGGCCGGCGCGTCCAGGTCCCCGGCGGCGGCCAGCATCAGCAGGGCGTCGAGCGTGGCCACCCGGTCGACCTCGTGGCGGGCGCACAGCCCGTAGGCCAGCGCCAGGTCGAGCGCGGGGCCGCCCGGGCCGGCGCACTCGGCCAGCACCGGCAGGACCGTGGCGGCCTCCCGGACGTCCTGCTGCGCGGCTCGGGCGACCTCGGGCAGCAGGTGCGCGGCGACCAGGCCACGGTGCCCCGGCAGCAGCGCCGGCCACAGTTCGTCGCCGCCGTGGTGCCCGCGGCCGACCGGCTGCGCCGGCACGGTGAGCAGACCGAGCGGGTCCGCCACGCCCTCGGGCGGGGTGGTCGCCACCACCGTGCGCCGGACCGGCAGGCGGTCGTAGCCGTAGTCGTAGCTGCCGATCCGGTCCCTCCTGCCGACCGTCACCACCCGCTGGACCGGCGTCGGCAGGGCGTCCCCGCGCAGCCAGCCGGCGAGCTCGTTGCCGGCGGTCGTGCCGAGCGCCGCCGCCTTTGCCGCGAGCGCCTCGTCCACGCCGGCGGGCAGCCGCAGCAGCGCCTGCGCCAGATCCCACCGCCACACCGGACGGTCGCCGAGGGCGGCCAGCCGCTCGTAGAGCGCGGTCGGATCGATGGCGCCGGTGGCCGAGGTAGGTGCGGCGAGCAGCCCCGGATCGTCCCGCCCGTCCAGGCGCTGCCCGATCTCGGCGAGCCGGGAGCAGTAGACCAGCGCGGGGGCGGACCGGCGGGCCGGCTCGACGGTCCGTCGGCGCCAGAACGGGCGCAGCTTGCGCGTCAGCGACTCGCTGAGGATCGCGGCCCACTGGTCCCGGCGGGTGGCCGCCTCGGCGGGCTCGGCGGCGGCCAGCAGCACGCCGTGCAACTGGACCCACACGTTGAACACCGCCCACGGGTGGTCGTAGGCGCCGACCTGCTGGCGGCGCAACACCGGCGACAGGGCCGCCTGGAGCCGCTCCCGGTCGGTGCTGGCCAGCCGGACCAGGCCGTCCAGCACCCGCTCGAGCGCCGACGCCGGCCAACCCCGGCCGACCAGCGCCGACACCTCCTCGACCAGCTCGTCCACCTCGGTGATCGGAGGCGGGGCGGCGGCTGCCGGCATCGGGGGCGGCAGCTCGTCGCCCGCCACCCGCACGGCGACGGACCGGACGGGCCGGTGCCCGTGGCGTTCCGCCAGCGCCAGCGCCCGGTCCCGGAGGTCCGCCGCCTGGTGGTCGGCGCCCGCCGCGAGGACCGCCGCGATCTCCGCCTCGCGGTCCGGCCGCTGCCGGGCGAGCGCGTCCAGCCAGGACAGCTGCGCCCGCACCAGGCCCTTCTCGGGCCGTGTCAGCACCGCCCGGGCGGCCTCCGCCAGGGCCTCCACCTCCACGGCGTCACCGACGCCGCGCAGCGTCCGCTGCGCCGTCGTGGCGACCGGGCCCGGCGCGTCGGCGAGCAGCCGCAGGTACGCGGTCGTCCGCGTGGTGACCTCGTCCGGCGTCGGTGCCAGCAGGTCGTGCAGGGCGAGGAACGGACGCAGCGCGGCCGGCCGGTCCCCGCGCAGCAGCCGGCCGAGGACCCCGTCCAGGAGCGCGGCCCGGTCGAGTCGGCCCTCCACCGCGAGGGCGGTCAGCGCCCGGGGCACCGCCTGCCCGTCACCGCCGAGCGACAGGTCGGCGCCGATTCCGTCCACCTCGAACAGGCGGGGCAGCAGCGCGTCCAGGAACGGGTCGGTGCGCAGCCGGTCGAGCAGGGGAGCCGCCTGCTGCCGGTCGCGCAGGGGCTGCCACCACATCGCGTGCGCCCAGCCGGCGACGAACGCGTCCCCGGTCGGCGGGGGCACGTTCTCCGCCCGCAGCAGCGCTGCCGTGAAGTGCCAGCCCTCCCACGGCTCGTCGCGGCGCATCCGCTCGGCCAGCCGCGACGCGAGGTCGGCCAGCCAGGTCACGCCCCGCTGCCGCGCCGCGGCGACCACCGGCTCCGGGTCGGCGTCCCGCAGCATCACCGATCGCCGGCCGAGCAGCGCCGCGGTCTTGGTCGCGGTGCTCAACGTGCCCACGGCGGCCACCGCCAGCGCGGTCGCCTCCTTCCCCCACCACCAGTTGTCCCGCCGCCGCCGGACGTGCGCGACCAGCTCCTCGCCGAGCGCCCGGCGGGCCGGCTCGTCGAGCCCGTCCAGCACCGACCGGACGGCCGGCACGTCGCCCCGGATCAGGGACTCGAAGAAGTCGGTCACGCCCCCACCTCCGCCGGCGCCGCGACCATCGACACGGCCAGGGCGTGCTTGCAGGGCCCGCGCTGCCCGCGGTGCCGCGCCCACCAGCGGCAGGTGCAGGCGTCCGTGCCGTCGGGGAGCCGGCGCACCCGGTAGACCTCCTCGCCGCTGCGGACCGTGGCGTGCTCGCCCTCGCGGAGGACCGCGCCCCGCTCGGCCAGCACCCGGGCCCCGACCAGGCGGGGGTTGTCCCGCTCGGCCCGACCCGCGTCGTACGGCATGACGCGGTGGAAGTACCCGGCATCGGCCACGTCGTAGCCCACCCGCCCGGCCGTGCCGAGCTGGGCCAGGGCGGCGCGGACCCGGTCGTCGGGCAGCCCCGACGCCTCGGCGAGCGCGGCGACGTCGACCGTCGGGTCCCAGGAGAGCAGCGCGCCGACCAGCTCGGCGTCGTCGACCACCTCGTCACCGGCGAGCGCGACCAGGGCCGCCCCCTCGCCGGAGAACCCGCGGTAGGGCTCGGGCGACAGGGTCAGCGACAGTCGCAGCGCTCCGGTGTCGAGTTCCCAGGTGCTCGGCACGGCGGGGGATCCGGGCCGCACCGCCGGCCCGTACACCCGCAGGACCCGCGCGTGCCGGAGCAGGCCGCGCAGCGCCGCGAGCCGGCCCGCGCCGGCCAGGCAGACGGCGCCCGGGACGGGCCGCGAGGTGAGCCGGAGCGTCCGCCCGGCGGGCACCGCCCAGAGCACCGAGCGGTCGGTGCCGCCGGGGAGCCGGCGCAGGAAAGCGGTGGCCTCCGCGGCCGGGATCTCAGCGCGCGGCTCGAACCCCGCGGTGAGCACCTGCACCTCCGCGAAGCCGCGCAGCCAGCGCCCCGGGAGGGGCACCTTCTTCTCCACCACGGCACCGTCCATGGTCGAGACGGTCAGGTCGTCGGGGCCGACGGCGGCGTGCAGCGGCTCGATCCCGCCCACCCGGGCCAGCGCCTCCCGCAGCGGCGGGTTGACGTCGACGTTGGTGGTGCCGTGGCCGACGACATCGCCGTCGAAGCCGGCCGGCAGCACGTCCATCCGGGCGTAGACGCCGCAGCAGCCGGAGAACGACTCGAAGCGCAGCCGGTCGCGGCTCCCGGTCACCACCGGATCCAGGCTCGCCGGGCTGACCGGCTGGTGGTAGCGGGTGCGGGCCACCTCGGCGACGGCCAGCAGCCCGGCGGCCGCGGCGGCGGGGGTGGTGAGGAAGCCGGAGAAGAACCGCGGGTTGGCCGCCGGGCCGCCGCAGGTCTGCAGGTCGAGACCGGCGGCGCGCAGCGCGGACGGTTGCAGGTATCGGTATGTCTGGACGGCGTTCACGGCGCACACGGTAGGGAGACCGACCGACATCCCGCTTCCCGGCCGCCGGGTTCCACCGGTCACCGCCGCCGCGCCGGACCGGGGCCGGCCGTCGATCGCAGCGTCCCGACCGGCGCAAACGTCACGTCCCACCACAGGCGATTGTCGACAGACAACAATTCCTCTCCGCCTCGCCGCCCGGCCGGCGGATCCGCCCTAGCGTTCGGCTGCCACCACCCGCGACCGCGGTGCGGAAGGGGAAGAGGGATGCGCCCGATCGTCCGCCGGCTCTGCGCCGTCACACTCACCGTCCTGCTCACCGCCCTGGCCGTGCTCCCGGCCACCCCGGCGTCCGCCGCGGCGGCGTCCATCACCGGCCACGTCCTCGACGCGCAGACCGGTGTGGCGCTCACGAACGGCGCCTGCGTCTACGCGTGGGAGGCCAACGGCGGCGGCATCGTCGCCGGGACGTGCGTCGACCTGCAGACCGGCGCCTTCACCCTCGACGGCCTGGAATCCGGGGTGGGCTACCGGATCGAGGTCAGCCCGGGCGGTGACACTTACCCGACGCATATGTGGTTGCCCGGCTTCCCGACGGTCAGTGAGGCAGTGCCCGTGGTCGCGCCCGCCGTCCTCGACATCAAGGTGCCCCGGGCCGGCACGCTGACCGGCACGCTCACCCGCTCCGACGGCGCCCCGGCCGCCGGCCTGAACGTGGCGGTCTGGCTGGCTGACCGCGAGGAGGCGTTCGGGGTCTACACCACCACCGCCGAGGACGGCGGCTGGACGATCGGCGGGCTCTATCCGACCGCGTACAAGGTCTCCTTCGACTGCTGCTGGCCGGCCTGGGCGTACGGCGCGACCGACTGGGCCGGCGCGGCCGTCATCGAGGTCGCCCCCGGTGCGACGGTACGGGTGGACGACACCTTCTACCTGCCGGCCACGCTCAGCGGCCGGGTCACCGACGCCGCCACCGGGCAGCCGATCGAGGGCGTGTGCATCGAGCTGCACAACGTCGATCCGGCCGGCGGCGGCGGGTACAGCGGCGGCTGCACCGACGCCACCGGCACCTACCTGGCCGAGTACGTCGTGCCCGGCCAGTTCCGCGTGATCTTCTACGACCCGCAGGGCCGGTACGCCGTGGCGTACCACGGCGGCGACGACCTCGCCTCGGCGACGGTGGTGACCATCCCGCGGGGCGGCCGGGTCACCGGGGTGGACGGCAGCATGACGCTCGGCGCCACGATCACCGGTCGGGTCGTCGACTCGCGCACCCGGCAGCCGGTGCAGTGGGTCTGCCCGCTCGCGTTCGCCGGCCGGGACGGCGACCACATCCCGTACCTGCAGCAGGAGTGCTCCGACGCCGACGGCCGCTGGCGGCTGTCCGGCCTGCCCGCCCGACCCACCACCGTCCGGCTCGACGGTGGCGACCGGTACGGCGTGGTGTGGCTCTACAACGCGGAGACCCAGGCCCGGGCGACGGTGTTCCAGCCGCGGCCCGGTGGCGCCATCACCACCCGGGACGTCCGGCTGACCGCCCGCTGACCGCCGGCCGGAAACCCGCTGCGGCGCCGCCGGTGATCGCACTAGGTTGCGGGGATGTTCGCACTTCCGCTGACCGACGACGCCGAGCTGCGGCAGCTGATGCCGTGGCACGCCGACGATTTCCTTGCCAACCTCGACCGGTGCCGGGAGCACATCGCCCCCTGGGTGGGCGCGTCCTTCGTGGCCACCGACGCCGAGTCCGCCCGCCGGGTCCTGCAGAACTACGCCGACCGGTGGGCCCGCGACGACGGCGGGATCTGGGGCATCTGGCAGCGCGGCACGCTGGTCGGCGGCGTCCTCTTCGTGTCGCTCAGCACCACCACGGGCGTCTGCGAGGCCGGCTGCTGGCTGGAGCGCGGCGCCGAGGGGCAGGGCCTGGTCACCCGCGCCGCCCGGGTGATCATCGACTGGGCGGTCCGGGAGCGGGGCATCCACCGCGTCGAGTGGGTGACCAAGGCCGGCAACGACCGCAGCATCGCGGTCGCCCGGCGGCTCGGCATGAGCCGCGACGGGGTGCTGCGCGGAGCCGCCCCGGCGCAGGAGGGCCGGGCCGACATGGAGGTCTGGTCGGTGCTGGCGCCGGAGTGGACCGCCTGACCGGTCCGCCGCGCGGCGGGAACTGTCGTACCCGGACGTCAACATGTGTCCATGGCTGCCCCCGCACTGGCCGACCGGTCCCCCCAGCCGCGCGCCCTGCCGCTGCGCGAGGTCCGCACCCGGCTCACCCAGCTCGTCTCCCTCGCCGAGCTGACCGACACCGTCACCGTCGTCACCCGCGACGGTGATCCGCGCCCGGTCGCCGCGATCGTGCCCGCCCCGGCGGCACGCACCGCGGCGCAGGCCCGGGCCGACGCCGAGCGGATCGCCGCGATCAGCGCCGGCTGGTCCCGCCGCCTGGAGGAGCTGCACCGGCAGAGCAGCCAGCGGCACGCCGCCGAGCTGCGCGCGCTCACCGACGCGCTCGCCGAGGCCTGGGCCGAGCTGGACCGCCGCGCCCCGGCCGGCGACCCGGCGCTCGCCCGGCTCCGCGCCGCCCACGCCGACCTGCTGCGCGGCTGACCGCGCGGCCTCCGGACCGGCTCGGGCCGGAGGCCGCGGGCGTACGTCAGTCCCGGCCGCGCTGCCGGCGGTAGCGGCGGATCAGCGCGGCGGTGGAGGAATCCACGTCGCCCAGGTCCGGCCCGGCCCCGGTGAGCTTCGGCGCGAGCTGGTTGGCCATCACCTTGCCCAGCTCCACGCCCCACTGGTCGAAGGCGTTGATGTCCCAGACGGCGGCCTCGGTGAACACGATGTGCTCGTAGAGGGCGACGAGCTGGCCCAGCGTCGCCGGGGTCAGCTTCGGCGCGATGATCGACGTGGTCGGGTGGTTGCCCGGCATCACCCGGTGCGGCACCACCTCGGGCGCCGTGCCCTCCGCCTCGACCTGCTCCCGGGTGCGCCCGAAGGCCAGCGCGGCGGTCTGCGCGAAGAAGTTCGACATGAACAGGTCGTGCATGTCGCCCAGGTCGTGGTTGGGCTGGCTGAACGCGATGAAGTCGGCCGGGATCAGCCGGGTGCCCTGGTGGATGAGCTGATAGAAGGCGTGCTGGCCGTTGGTGCCCGGCTCGCCCCAGAAGATCTCCCCGGTCGGGTACGTGACCGCCCGGCCGTCCCGCGTCACCGACTTGCCGTTGCTCTCCATGGTGAGCTGCTGCAGGTACGCCGGGAACCGGTGCAGGTACTGCGCGTACGGCAGCACGGCGTGGGTCTCGGCGCCCAGGAAGTCGGTGTACCAGACGTTGAGCAGGCCGAGCAGCGCCGGCACGTTCCGGGCCACCGGCGTGGTCCGGAAGTGCTCGTCCACCGCGTGGTAGCCGGAAAGCAGCTCCCGGAACCGGTCCGGCCCGATCGCCAGCAGCACCGACAGCCCGACCGCCGAGGGCAGCGAGTAGCGCCCGCCCACCCAGTCCCAGAAGCCGAACATGTTCTCCGGGTCGATGCCGAAGTCGCGGACCCGCTGCTCATTGGTGCTGACCGCGACGAAGTGCCGGGCCACGGCGCTGTCGTCGGCGTCCAGCCCGGCCAGCAACCAGCGCCGGGCCTGGTCGGCGTTGGCCAGCGTCTCCTGGGTGGAGAACGTCTTCGAGACCACGACGAACAGCGTGCTGGCCGGGTCCAGGTCGGTGGTCTTGTCGTGGATGTCGGTCGGGTCGATGTTGGACACGAACCGGCAGGAGATGCCCGGGTCCCGGTACGCCTTCAGCGCCTCGTACGCCATCACCGGCCCGAGATCCGAGCCGCCGATGCCGATGTTCACCACGGTGCTGATCCGCTCGCCGGTGTGGCCCCGCCAGGAGCCGGAGCGGACCCGCTCCGCGAAGGCGGACATCCGGTCCAGCACGGCGTGCACGTCGGCGACCACGTCCTGGCCGTCCACGGTGAGCGACGCGTCGCGGGGCAGCCGCAGCGCGGTGTGCAGCACGGCCCGGTCCTCGGTGGAGTTGATGTGCTCCCCGGCGAACATGGCGGCGATCCGGTCGGTCAGCCGGACCCGCTCGGCGAGCGCGGTCAGCAGGCTCAGCGTCTCGTCGGTGACCAGGTTCTTGCTGTAGTCCACGTGCAGGTCGGCGACGTCGCCGGTGAGCCGGTCACCCCGCTGCCCGTCCGCGTCGAACAGCTCCCGCAGGTGCGTGCCGCGCATCGCCTCGGCGTGCTTGCGTAGGGCCTGCCACTCGTCCGTGGTGGTGACGTCCACAGCCATCGGGTCGATCTTCTCCTTCACGACGGGTCTGCCGGCGGGCCGGCGTCGCCCCGCTGCCGGCGACCCCACCAGCCTGCCACCCGCGACGGGTACGCGCGACGCGACCCGACATCGCCCACCCTGTGGACCCGCCGCGCGCCGCCCCGGCGACGCGCTCTTGGGACACCTGTTCGACACGCCGAACACGGGGAGACACGCGCTCGTCGCGGATCGTAAGCTCCGAAAGCTGACCGTACCGGAGGAGGCCCCATGGCGACGGTGATCGGCCCCCGACCCCCGTCCGACGAGGACGAGACGGCGGAGGAGTCGCCCCTGCCGGAGCTGGCGGACGGCCACTGGATGAACCGGGCCACCGAGTTCGCGCACACCAGCTTCCGGGCGGTGGCCCGCCGGCTGCCCGCGCTGGTCCGCGAGGCCGTCGGCCTGGCCTGGGCGACCAGCCGCCGGGACACCATCGCCTCGATCGGGCTCAACATCGCCGCCGGGGTGCTCACCACGCTCGGCCTGCTCGCCACCACCGGGGTGCTCCGACAGCTCTTCGCCGCCGGCCCCACGCCCGACCGGATCCGCGCGGCGCTGCCCGCCCTGCTGCTCGCGGCCGCCGCGGTGACCGTGCGGGGCGCGTTGACCGTCGCCGCCGGCTGGGCGCAGGCCCGGCTCATCCCGCAGATCAACTACCAGGTGGAGCTGCGGCTCTTCGAGACCACCACGGCGGTCGAACTGGCTGCCTTCGACGACGCCGGCTTCGCCGAGGAGATGGACCGGGCCCGGGACCGCGGCATGGCCGAGGCGGCGTCGATCGTGGACCACACCGTCAACCTGGTCACCGGACTCGTGGGCGTGCTGGCCACCGCCGCCGCGGTGACGGTGATCCAGCCGGTGCTGCTGCCCTGCCTGCTGCTCGCTGCCGTGCCCGAGGCGGCCACCGCGGTGAAGATGGCCCGCCGGCAGTACCTCGCGCTGCTGGCCTGGATCACCCGGCGCCGCCGGATGTACCTGCTGGCCCGGTTGATGGCCGACCGGCACACCGCCGCCGAGATCCGCTCCTATCAGATGCGCGGCTTCCTGCTCGCCGAGTACCACCGGATGATGACCGTGGAGACCCGGGCCCAGCTGCGGCTGGCCCGCTCGCAGAGCGTCACCCGGGCGGTCGGCCTGTCGGTGACCGGGATCGCCGCGTTCGGCGTCTACGCCGTCCTCGGTGGCCTGCTGCTCGGCGGCGTGGTGGCGCTGGCCGCCGCGGCCACCGCGCTGCTCGCCCTCCAGTCCGCCCGGTCGAGCCTGCGCATGGCGGTGTTCGCCACCAACTCGCTCTACGAGGACGCGCTCTACTACCAGGACTACCGGGACTTCCTGGACCGGGCCCGGCACCGGGTGCCGGCCGGCGGCACGCGGCCGGTGGACGGCTTCGACCGGATCGACCTCGACCGGGTCAGCCTCCGCTACCCGGACACGGAGACCGCCGCCGTCGACGAGGTCAGCCTGACCATCCGGCGTGGCCAGGTGATCGCGCTGGTGGGGGAGAACGGCTCCGGCAAGACCACCCTGGCCAAGCTCATCGCCGGCCTCTACCGGCCCACCGCCGGGGTGATCCGCTGGGACGGGGTGGACACCGCGGAGCTGGATCCACGGCAGACCGCCGCCCAGGTGGCGGTGATGAGCCAGGACTGGTGGCGGTTCCCGTTCACCGCCCGGCAGAACATCCGGATCGGCCGGCACGACCGGGCCGGCGACGGGCTGGGGCCGAGCGTCGAGGACGCCGCCCGGGACGCCGCCGCGCATGACATGATCACCGAGCTGCCGTTCGGGTACGACACGCTGCTGGACCGCCAGTTCAAGGACGGCCAGGACCTCTCCGGCGGGCAGTGGCAGCGGCTGGTGGCCGCCCGCGGCCTCTACCGGGACGCCCGGCTGCTGATCTGCGACGAGCCCTCGGCGGCACTCGACGCGCGGGCCGAGCACGCCCTCTTCCAGCACCTGCGGCGGCACCCCGACCGGGCCGTGGTGCTGATCACCCACCGGCTGGCCAACGTCCGGCACGCCGACCGGATCCTCGTGCTGGACCACGGCCGGCTCATCCAGCAGGGCGGCCACGACGAGCTGATGGCCCAGGACGGCCTCTACCGGGAGCTGTTCGAGCTGCAGGCGGCCGGCTACCTGGCGCGGAGCGGAGAGGCCGGGGCCGACGCTTGACCTCCAGCGCGCTCAAACTCCTACGGTGACCGGACCGGCCGCCGCCCGGTCAGCGCGGCGTCACCCCAGGGAGCCCGTATGCGTTACCGCGTCCTCGGCGGCACCGGCATCCAGGTCAGCGTCCACTGTCTCGGCACCATGATGTTCGGCTCGGTCGGCAACCCCGACCACGACGACTGCGCCCGGATCATCCACACCGCCCTCGACCGGGGGATCAACTTCGTGGACACCGCCGACATGTACTCGGCGGGTGAGTCGGAGGTGATCGTCGGCAAGGCGCTGCGGGGCCGGCGGGACGACGTGGTCCTGGCCACCAAGGTGCACTTCCCGATGGGGGAGGGGCCCAACCGGGGCGGCAACTCGCGACGCTGGATCGTCCGCGAGGTGGAGGAGAGCCTGCGTCGCCTGGGCACCGACTGGATCGACCTCTACCAGGTGCACCGGCCCGACCACACCACCGACGTCGAGGAGACCCTCGGGGCGCTCACCGACCTGGTCCGGGCCGGCAAGATCCGGGCATTCGGCTGCTCCACCTTCCCGGCCGAGGAGATCGTCGAGGCGCACCACGTCGCGGAGCGGCGGGCGCTCGGCCGGTTCCGCACCGAGCAGCCGCCGTACTCGATCCTGGCCCGCGGCATCGAGAGCTCGGTCCTGCCGGTCTGCCAGCGCTACGGCATGGGCGTGCTGGTGTGGAGCCCGCTGGCCTCCGGTTTCCTCTCCGGACGCTACCGGCAGGGCCGCGCCGTCGACCTCACCGCCGGCCGGCCGGCGCTCACCCCGGCCCGGTTCGACCCGGCGCTGCCCGGCAACGCCGCCAAGTACGCCGCCGTCGAGGAGCTGGTCGCGCTCGCCGACGAGATCGGCTGCACGCTGCCCGAGTTGGCCGTCGCGTTCACCGTGGCGCACCCGGCGGTCACCTCGGCGATCATCGGGCCGCGCACCATGGACCAGTTGGAAGGGCTGCTCAAGGGGGCCGCGCTGGCGCTCGACGACGCCGTGCTGGACCGGATCGACGAGATCGTCCCGCCGGGCGTGAACCTCTACCAGCCGGACGGCGCCTGGTCCTCGCCGGTGCTCACCGACCCGGCCCGCCGCCGTCGGCCGCCGGCCGAGCGCGCCGCCGCCTGACCTCCGTCGGCGCCGCCGGGGTCGTCGGGCGGCGCCGGCGGCGGCCGGTGGGGCCGGGCGACTGGTTGCCGCCGGCCGTCGACCTCCGGCAGGATGCCCGGAATGGCCCGCCCGTCCGCCCGTCGCGCCACCGCCGTCGCGACCGTGCTCGCCCTCGCCGCCGCCGGCTGCTCCGGGCCGGACACCCCGCCGGCCGCCGCGCCGACGCCCAGCGGTGGGGTCACCGCCACGGCCGCTCCACCGGCCGGCCCGTCGCCCGTCCCGGCCGCCCGGGCCGGGCTCGGCGGCCGGCCGAGCCCGAGCGCCCGGCCGTGTGCGGTCTTCCCGGCGGACAACGTGTGGCACGCCGACGTCTCCCGGCTGCCCGTGCACCCGCGCTCCGCGGCGATGATCGGTGCGATCGGCGGCGGCGCGACGGTGCACGCCGACTTCGGCTCCGGCCGGTGGGAGGGCGCGCCGATCGGCATCCCGGTCACCGTCGTACCCGCCGGGCAGCGGCGGGTCCCGGTGACCTTCGGGTACGCCGAGGAAAGCGACCCGGGGCCGTACCCGGTGCCGCCGGACGCGGCGGTCGAGGGGGGACCGGACGGCACCGGCGACCGGCACGTGATCGTCTGGGACCGGGCGGCCTGCCGGGCGTACGAGCTGTTCGACGCGCACCGGGCCGGCGCCGGCTGGCGGGCCGGCTCGGGAGCGGTCTTCGACCTGCGGTCGAACCGGCTGCGCCGGGCGGGGTGGACCTCGGCCGACGCGGCCGGGCTGTCCATCCTGGCGGGGCTGGTCCGCTACGACGAGGTGGCCGCCGGCCGGATCGACCACGCCCTCCGGGTGACCGTGCCGCGCACCCGCACCGGCTGGACCTGGCCGGCCACCCACTCCGCCTCGTCGGCCACCGACCCGGCGCTGCCGCAGCTCGGCCAGCGGCTGCGGCTCAAGCGCTCGGTGGACCTGTCCCGGCTGCCCCGGCAGGCCCGGATCGTCGCCGAGGCGATGCAGCGGCACGGGCTGATCGTCGCCGACCACGGCTCGGCCTGGTTCGTCTCCGGCGCGCCCGACCCACGCTGGGACAACGACGCCCTCCACGCCCTCGGCGGCCTGCGCGGCAGCGACTTCGAGGTGGTGGACGCCGTCGGGCTGATGGTGAGCCCCGGCTCGGGCGCCACCCGCTGATATCCGTCGACGGTCGCCGGCCGGTGGGCCACACTGTCCGGGTGGATCATCGTGACCTGGTCCGGGTGAGCAAGCGGATGTCCCTGGCGCTGCGTCACCGCCCCGAGCGGTTCCGGCTGGCGCTCGACCGGGCCGGCTGGGTGCCGGTCGAGGACCTGCTCGCCGCGCTGGGGATCAGCCGCGCCGACCTGGACGCCGTGGTGGCCGGCAACGACAAGCAGCGCTTCGCCGTGGAACGCGGCCCCGACGGGGTCGACCGGATCCGGGCCAGCCAGGGCCACTCCGTCCCCGTCGACCTCGGCCTGACCCCGGCCACCCCGCCCGACCGGCTCTTCCACGGCACCAGCGAGGCGGTGCTCCCCGCGATCCGGGTCGAGGGGCTGCGCCGGGGCCGCCGGCACCACGTGCACCTCTCCCCGGACGTGGAGACCGCCCACCGGGTGGGCACCCGCCGCGGCGGCGCCGTGGTGATCCTCACCGTCGACGCCGCCGCCATGGCCGGCAACGGGTTCGTCTTCTACCGCAGCGCCAACGGCGTCTGGCTCACCGACACGGTCCCACCCGCCTACCTCACCCGCTGACCCGCACCGGGTCAGTGCGCGGTGACCGGGTGGTGGACGACGCCGTCGAACAGGTAGGCGAGGGTGTTGGCGGCGGCGCGGTCGGGTTGGGTGGCGCCGGTGCTGTCGGTGGCGCGGGCGCGGAGCATGAAGCGGCCGGGCGTCGGGGGGCGCCAGCGCGCCGTCCAGCGCTGCCAGGCCCCGCCGCGGTCGGCGGCGACCAGGTCGGCCGGGCGCCAGCCGTCGCCGGTGTCGACCTCGACCCGCTCGATCGGGCCGTTGCCCGACCAGGACCGGCCGTGCAGCAGCACCTCGGCGCCGGCCGGGATCCGGGCGTCCCAGGGCAGCTCGAACGCGCTCTTCACCGACTGCGCGCCCAGCACCGTGCCCTCGGCCGGGTGCCCCGGGCCGAACATCCGGTAGAACCGGGTGTTCCACGGGGAGAACAGGGGGGTGGTGGAGACCTCGACCGGGCCCACCCACTTGATCGAGGAGATGCCGATCCAGCCGGGCACCACCACGCGGACCGGGAAGCCGTGGTCGGCGGGGAGCGGCTCGCCGTTCATCTCGTACGCCAGCAGCACGTCGTCGAGGGCCTTGCCGACCGGCAGCGGGCGGCGCACGCGGCCCAGGTTGATCCCGCCGGTCACGTAGTCCGGGTCCAGCCCCTCGGGCATCACGTCGACCGCGTCGTCCCGCAGCCCGGCGAGGCGCAGCACGGTGCCCAGCCGGACGCCCCGCCAGCGGGCCACGCCGACACCGCCCAGCCCCCAGGCCACCCCCGGCGCCGGCTCGCCCTGCTGCTCGGCGAAGTACCGCCGGCCGTTGCCGGCGCACTCCAGCAGGGCGCTGCTCTCCTCGGCGGGCAGCCGGCGCAGGTCGTCGAGGCTGAACTCGACCGGGGCGTCCCGGGTGGGGGCGTCCCGCAGCCCGGTGCCGAACAGGCGCAGCCGCCAGGTGTCGGCGTCCAGCCTGGGCGTCACGGTGTGGTTGCGGACGAAGAACCGGTCGTTCGGCACCACGTACCCCTGCCCGGCCAGCGCCGCCCAGTGCATCTCGGCGTTGGTGTCCAGCGGGCGCAGCAGCTCCGGCGGCAGCGGCTTGGCGATCGGCGTGCCCGGGTCGACGCCGACCGGCGCCGACGCCACCGCGACCGGCTCGCGCTCGGCCGCCGCGGCGGTCAGGGCGGCCATGGCCGACCCCAGCTCCAGCAACCGGTCGCGGTCGACGCCCGCGCCGCGGGCCTCCCCGGCGAGCCACTGTCGGCTCCGGCGGGTGTCGTGGTCGGCTTCGGCGTGGGACACGGGTGACCTCCGGAGGCTCGGCGACGCTGCCTTTCCTATTCAATCAATAGGAGTTTTCGCCGCGTCGCCTGAGGTCCGGGTCAGGTCACCCACCGCGGAGCGGGCTGAGCGGGTGCCGGCCGGTCAGCCGGCGAGGAAGTCGGCGAGCACCCGGGTGTGCGTGGAGAAGGCCAGCTCGACCGGCTCGGTGAGGACCAGCCACTCGGTGGCCTCCTCGGTCGGCGCCGACGGGGGCAGGTCACCGACCGGCCGCTCGGGCAGCACGCCGAAGACCATCATGGTGCCGCCGGCCGGCGCCCCGTGCACCGCGAACAGCCGCGCCTCGTCGGCCTCGGCCAGCAGGCCGGTCTCCTCTCGCAGCTCGCGGACCAGCGCCTCGGACCACTCCTCGCCGTACTCGATGAAGCCGCCCGGAAGGGCGAGCTGGCCGCGGGCCGGCTCGATGTCCCGGCGGACCACCACCACGCCGAGGCCGTCCGGGGTGCGGACCGGCAGCACGGCCACCGCGACGGGCAGCGGGTTGCGCCACACCGTCTGCCCGCAGGCCAGGCAGACGCGTGGCCACCCGGCCTCCGCCGGATAGGCCGCGCCACAGAACGAGCAGTGCGCGTACGGTGCGGCGGTCACGCCGTTGCACGTTACCCGCCTCGTCGGCGACAGGCGCCCTCACCCGTGGGGGCGGGGTGTCTCCGGGTGCAGCACCTGCTCCGCAATGCGGCGGACATCCGCCGCCGTCATCCCGGTCCGCTGCGCCACCGCGAGCGGGTGGTCGGTCGGCTCCACCTCCACCAGCGGCTTCCGGCCGACCGGCTGGGTGTGCACATGTGTCTTGAGCTCCAGCGTGCTCCGGCCGTAGACCGGCAGCTCGGTCGACAGCCAGCCGAAGTAGGGCGGCTCCGACTCCCGGCCCGGGCGCTCCCACAGCTCGACCGTCCGGCCGAAGTTCGCCGCGCTGAGCGACACCCAGACGCCCCAGGAGAAGTTGCCCTCGGCGTCGCGCAGCGGGATGTCGATGGTGCCCTGGACGAAGAAGTGCTCGCCGTGGATGACGCACAGGTCCGGGGTCAGCTCGCTGCCGTCCGTCGCCGCCACCTCGTCGGACCAGTAGGCCGGGGCGTGGGTGCGGTAGGACAGGGGCAGGTCGTCGTGGCGCGCGCCGCAGGTGCCGCAGGTGTGACCGGGGGAGTCGTGCACCCGCGTGAATCTAGCCGAGGAGACCGGCGGCGTCGGCGCGGAGGGCGGCGCGGGCGTCCATCAGGGCGAAGCCGAGCAGGTTCGCGCCCCGCCACCGCGCCGGGTCCGCAGCGCGCGGGTCGTCGGCGGCCAGCCCGATGCCCCAGACCCGGTCCACCGGGCTTGCCTCGACCAGCACCCGCTCGCCGGTGCCGAGCAGGAACCGGCCCAGGTCCTCGTGCTGGCCGAACTTGGCCACGCTGCCGGCCACCACGATGTCGTAGCGGTGCGCCGCCCAGGTCGCCTCGTCGAAGCCGCGGACCTGCCGGCCGAGCGCCTTGGCCCGGTGCGGGTGCGCGGCTTCGAGGACCCGTCCGGCAATCCCGTCGTCGCCGAAGAGGGTGGCCTTGTGCCACATCATCCAGTGCTCGGCGGTGGCGTACGTACGACCGTCCACCGTGAACGGCGCGGGCCACCACTGGCTCAGGCAGCCGGCGCCGACGCTGCCGTCCCGCTGCGGGCGGTGCCCCCAGAAGTGCAGGTATTTCACCGGCGTTCCCGCGTGGACGGCGGCGGTCAGCTCGGCGACGGACCGGATCGGCATGATCGACAGTCTGCCGGAGGGCACCGACAGCGCGCTGCCGCATTACCCTGTGACCTCGAGCCCGGCTCAGCGGTCGTCGCCGCTGCCACCCAGCACGCCACGGCCCTGGCGGCTGGCCAGCTTGGCCAGGTTGGCCGTCGCGATGTCGTCCAGCGACAGGTCGAGGTAGTCGGCTAGCACCGCCACGTACCAGAGCACGTCACCGAGTTCCTTGGCGATGTCGGCCCGGTCGATCCGCGACTCGTCGCTGTCGCGGTCGCGGACCCACTTCTTGAACTTCTCGGCGATCTCACCCGATTCGCCGACCAGCCCGAGCACCAGGTGGAGCAGCTCGTTCCTCTTGTCTCGTGGAGCGGCGGTACGGAGGGCGCCACGCTGATACTCATCCAGGTCCATCACGGGCCAGTATGGTCGCATTCCCCCCGGGCCGGAATCCCCTCGCGGTGCCCGCGCCGCCGCCGGTAGCCTGCCCCGACCCGATGCGGACGGAGGAGACGGTGGAGACCATCACGTTGTGGCGGCCGACCGGGCCTGAGGAGCTGGCCCTCGTCGAGGCGTCCGGCTGGCGCGCGTGGCCGCCCCGCCTCCCGGACCAGCCGATCTTCTATCCGGTGCTCACCGAGGAGTACGCCGTCCGGATCGCCCGGGACTGGAACGTCCCGGCCTCCGGCGCCGGCTACGTGACCCGGTTCGCGGTGCGCCGCGACTTCGCCGACCGCTACCCGGTCCGCCAGGTCGGCGGCCGGGAGATCCGCGAACTCTGGATCCCCGCCGAGGACGTGCCCCTCCTCAACGCCCACCTCGTCGGCCGCATCGAACTCGTGCACGAGTTCCACCCCGCCTGACCTCGCGATCGTGCCCGTGCCGCACCGGCGACCCGGGCACGGTCGGCGAGACCAGATCAGGTGGTGGGGGCGCCGGTGTAGAAGGCGGTGACCCGTTCGCCGGCGGCGCGGGCCTCGTCGGCCGGGGTGCCGGCGGCGATGCTCGCCTCGGTCCAGCGGTCGCTGGCCTCCGCCATGAACCGGCGGCCCTCGTCCGAGCCCATCCAGGCGACGGCCTCGTCCGGGGTGATCCCGGAGCCGTCAGCCGCGAGGTGGGAGGCCAGACCGAGCAGCGCCCCGTCCCATCCGACGCCGACCGCGCCGGGCCCGTACTCGGCCCACCGCTCGTCGTCGACGTGCGCGACGTGCTCCAGCTCGAACCGGGTACGTCCGGCGCCGGCCTCGGTGAGCCGCACCTCGATCCAGCTCACCTCGCCGCCGAACTCCCAGGTCGCGGCGAAGCTGTGCGGCGGGTCGCAGCGCTCGACCGTGCCCTCGGCATTGCCCTCCAGTTGGTAGCGGCCGCCGACCTTCAGCTCGCCGGAGATCGGCAGGAACCAGCGGGGGATCCGCTCGGCGCTGGTGCAGGCGTCCCAGACGTCCTCCACCGGCGCGTCGTACGTCTGGCTGACGGTCATCACCCGCGCCTGGCCGGCGGGGAGCGTACGGCTGCCCAATCGGCGCTCGACGGCGCTGATCTGCCCGATTACGTCGATCATGATGTGGTCCTCTCGTCGGATTCGCCCTCGCGCAGCCGCCGTTCCCGCCGGCCCCGGGCCAGTTCGGTGGCGAGCGCCGCCAGCGGCGGCGTCCAGAACCGGCGGAAGCCCGCCAGCCACTCGTCCATCTCGCGCAGCGGGCCCGGGTCCACCGCGTAGAGGCGGCGGGTGCCCTGGGCGCGCACGGTCGCGAAGCCGTGCTCCCGCAGCACCTTGAGGTGTTGCGACACGGCGGGCTGGCTGATGCCGAACTCCCGCTGCACGGTCGCGCCGAGCGTGCCGGCCGGCTGCTCACCCTCGGCGAGCAGCTCCAGGATCCGGCGACGGACCGGGTCCCCGAGGACGTCGAAGGCGTGCACGTCTTCTTTCTATCAGATCGGGCTTATATAAGCGAGCGCTGTAATTCGGCAGGTCGCCGCGGCGGGTGAGAGGAGGGCGGGGCGCGCCGGGCGCCCCGCCCTCATCCGGTCAGCCGCCCAGGCGGGCGGCGACGGTGCTGCGCAGCTCCGGGAGGCGGTCGTGCAGCAGGCCGGGGCACTGAGTCGAGTTGAAGTCCTTGTGTCCGTAGATCTCCGTCGGCGGGATGCCGTACTGCTGGCAGGTGAAGGCGCAGAACCACACCAGGCTGTTCCAGAGCGCCTGCGGGGGCTGCACGTCGAGATAGATGCCGTCGTTCTCGATGCCGATGGCCTGGCTGTTCTGCCCGACGCAGTGGGCGCCCTGCACCATGGTCTGCCCGTGCAGCAGCCCGTACAGGCTGCCGTGCCGCCCCTCGGTGAGGTGGCCGCCCCGGCTGTTGGTGAAGTGCTGCCCGGAGTCGAGCCAGCCGTTGGTGTCCATGTGCAGGTTCTGGATGTCGCGCGAGTTCCGGTAGGCCTGCGCGAGGCTGTAGTCGGTGGTGTTCGGGAACGCGGTGTGATGGATGATGATCTTGTTGGGCCGGTTCTGCACCACGCTCACCGCGGAGGACGGCGGGCGGGCGCCCCAGGTCGCGCAGTTGGCGATGGTCGGCTGGTCGATCCGGGTGGCGACGGCCCGGGCGTCGCGGCCGGCGCCGAACTGGGTGATGGCGGTGGCGCCGGCGGCGGCGCCGAGCAGGACCGCGCCGCGCAGCACGGCCCGCCGGGGAACGGGAACGGACATCGGGGCCTCCTCGTCGGGGGACGGACGCCGCCGGTGGCGGGTCGCGGCGCGGCGTCGGACACGCCGAGCCGGACCGCCCGCCCGCCACCGGAGCTGGTCAGCAGGGTCCGTTGCAGGCCAGCACCTTGAGCCGGTCCAGGGTGCCGTTCCAGACGTTCTGGTCACCCGGGAAGACGCCCGAGGAGGCCCACTGCCAGAAGGAGTACGTCCCCCAGCCGGCCGGCAGGGTGCCCACGCTGCTGGAGTAGCGCGCGATCCACAGCGGGTTGTTCGCGGCGAACTGCGAGGTGTTGCCCGTGCAGGTGGTCCACCAGTCGGTGGTGGTGTAGATGGTGGCCCACCGGCCGGTCCGCGCGTGGTACTGGTTGACGAACGAGGCGATCCAGCTGCGCATCGAGGCCTGGCTCAAGCCGTAGCAGGTGGCGCCGTACGGGTTGTACTCGATGTCGAGCGCGCCGGGCAGCGTCTTGCCGTCCTTGGACCAGCCGCCGCCGTGGTCGACGAAGTAGTTGGCCTGGGTGGCGCCGCTCGTGGTGTCCGGCCGGGCGAAGTGGTACGACCCACGGATCATCCCGACGTTGTAGGACCCGTTGTACTGCTGGGCGAAGTACGGGTTCGTGTAGTACGTGCCCTCGGTCGCCTTCACGTACGCGAACCGCGCGCCGTTGTTCCAGGCGGCGGACCAGTTCACGTTGCCCTGGTGGCTGGAGACGTCCATGCCGGGCAGGCCGGCCGGCGCGGCGCTGGCGGGTGTCGCGCCGACGACGGCCGAGGCGGCCAGGGTGACGGTGGCGAGCAGGGCCGTGGCGGCCGCACGCAGCGCCGATCGAACGGGACGGTTCATGCTTCCTCCCTGGGGGTTACCGCTTGTGGCGGCGGGACGAAAGGAACTGTCAGTATTAGGTCACACGGCGAAGAATTCCTGCAATAGATACATGGAAGATTCTCGTTGTATGCGAACAGGACGGTGGGTGCGGCCCGGTGACGGGGCGTCGGCTCAGCCCAGGCGGCGGAGGAAGGCCCGGACCTGCTCGCGGGCCCGGTCGGTGAGCTCGGGACCGTGGGTGAAGGCGGCCACGTCGTAGTCCAGCTCGCCCAGCACGTGCGCGGTCCGCTGGGTCATCCGGAAGTCGGTGCAGAACGACCGCACCGGCCAGCGCACGCCGGCCACGTTGAACAGCGCGTCCCCGGTGACCAGCACCCGCGTCGGCTCGTGCAGCAGCGACACGTGCCCCGGGGAATGGCCCGGGGTGTGCACCACCCGCAGGCCGCCGCCGACCGGGAGCACGTCGCCGTCGGCCAGCGGCCGGGCCACCGCGACCGCCGGGAACCGGCCGCCCACCAGGCGGGTGAGGAAACGCCCGGCCGTGTTTCCGCCGCCCTGCGGCGGCACCCGGCCGGACTCGGCGTACGGCATGTCGGCCCGATGCGCGGCCACCGGTGCGCCGGTGCGCCCGGCCAGCTCCGCGGCCCCGCCGGCGTGGTCCGCGTGCGCGTGGGTCAGCACGATCCGGGTCACGTCGGCGGGGGTCTTGCCGATGGCCGCCAGCCCGCGCACGATGCGGGCCGGGGCGCGTCGCACCCCGCAATCGACCAGCGTGACCGAGCCGTCGTCATCGACGAAGGCGTAGGAGTTGACCATGGCGCGACCGACGGTGGGGATGCGCCAGACGCCGGGGGCGAGCGGAACCGCCGCGGTTCGTGCCATGCCCCGAGTGTCGGGCGTTGGCGACGGTCGATCAACACCTGGATCCGGGAAATCCGTCGGGCCGGCGTGTCGATCCGCGGGGCCCCGGTTCGTGTGGAGGGTGGAGGGGCCGGGAGAGACCGGCCGCCGGACGAGGAGGCAGCCCGTGAAGCAGTACCTGATCAGCCTTTACCAGCCGGCCGGTGACCAGCCGCCGGCCCCGGAGTTCCTCGCCGACGTCATGCGCAAGGTCGACGCGATCGGTCGGGAGCTGAGGGAGTCCGGATCCTGGGTCTTCGGCAACGGCCTGCACGCGCCCGAGACTGCCACCGTGCTGCGCCCGAAGGGCGACGAGGTGCTCGTCACCGACGGCCCGTACGTCGAGGGCAAGGAGTACCTGGGCGGCTTCACCGTCATCACCGCGCCCGACCTCGACGCCGCGCTCGACTGGGGCCGCCGTTACGCCCTGGCCACCACCCTGCCGGTGGAGGTGCGCCCGTTCCAGGGCGAGGGATGACCGGCCCCACCGACGTCGAACGGGTCTTCCGCGCGGAGTACGGCCGCGCCGTCGCCGTCCTCGTGCGCATGGTCGGCGACATCGACCTCGCCGAGGAGGCGGTCCAGGAGGCGTTCGCCATCGCGGTCGACCGGTGGGCCGTCGACGGGCCACCGCCCAGCCCGGCCGGCTGGATCATCACCACGGCCCGGAACCGGGCGATCGACCGGCGGCGCCGCGAGGCGTCCCGCGCCGACCGGCACGCCCAGGCCGCCCTGCTGTACGCCCCCGAGCCGCCCGCCGAGGAGGGGCCCGTGCGCGACGACCGCCTCCGCCTGATCTTCACCTGCTGCCACCCGGCGCTCGCCGTCCCGGCCCGGGTCGCGCTGACCCTGCGTCTGCTCGGCGGGCTGAGCACCGCCGAGATCGCCCGGGCCTTCCTGGTGCCGGAGCCGACCATGGCGCAGCGGCTCGTCCGGGCCAAGGCGAAGATCCGCGACGCCGGCATCCCGTACCGGGTGCCCCGGGACGCCGACCTGCCGGACCGGCTGAGCGGCGTACTGGCCGTGGTCTACTTGATCTTCACCGAAGGGCACACCGCCAGCGCGGGGGAGCGGCTGGTCCGGGACGAGCTGTGCACCGAGGCGATCCGGCTGGGGCGGCTGCTGGCTGAGCTCATGCCGGACGAGCCGGAGGTGCTCGGGCTGCTCGCGCTCATGCTGCTCACCGACGCGCGGCGGGGCGCCCGGACCGGGCCGGACGGCGCGCTGGTGCCGCTCGGTGCGCAGGACCGCAGTCGGTGGGACCGGGCGCTGATCGCCGAGGGGCAGGCCGTCGTGCGGCGCTGCCTGCGGCGGAACCGGCCCGGCCCGTACCAGATCCAGGCCGCGATCAACGCGGTGCACAGCGACGCGGCCACCGCCGCGGCCACCGACTGGCGCCAGATCCTCGCCCTCTACGACCAGCTCCTGGCGCACGCGCCCGGGCCGGTGGTGGCGCTGCACCGGGCCGTCGCGCTGGCCGAGGTGGCCGGCCCGGCCGCGGCGCTCGCCGAGGTCGACCGGCTCGACCTGGCCGGTTACCACGTCCTGCACGCGGTCCGCGCCGACCTGCTGCGCCGCCTCGACCGGCCCGCCGAGGCGGCGGCCGCGTACGGCGCGGCGATCGCGCGCACCGACAACGCCGCCGAACGGGAGTTCCTCCGCCGCTCCCGCGACCTGCTGAGGAGTGACGCGTGAGCGCACCGGAGATCCTGGTCGACGGGCTCGCCTTCGGCGAGTCGCCCCGCTGGCACGACGGGCGGCTGTGGCTGGCCGACTGGGGCGCCGGGGAGGTGCTCACCGTCGACGCGACGGGCCGGACCGAGGTGGTCGCCCGGGTCGACGGGCTGCCGATCTGCTTCGACTGGCTGCCGGACGGGCGGCTGCTGGTGGTGGTCGGCAGCGCCGGGCGGCTGCTGTGCCGGGAACCCGACGGCACGCTGCGCACCCACGCCGACCTGGCCGCGCTCGTGCCGCACGCGTGGAACGAGGTGGTGACCGACGCGCGGGGCAACGCGTACGTCAACACCATCGGCTTCGACTTCCCCGGCGGGGACTTCCGGCCGGGCGCGGTGGCCCTGGTCGCGCCGGACGGTGGTGCTCGGCTGGTCGCCGGCGACCTGGCCTTCCCCAACGGCATGGCGCTCGCCCCGGACGGGCGCACCCTGATCGTCGCCGAGTCCTACGCCGGCCGGCTCACCGCCTACGACGTGGCCGCCGACGGGACGCTCGGCGGCCGGCGGGTCTGGGCGGCGGTGCCGGGCTCCGCGCCGGACGGCATCTGCCTCGACGCCACCGGGGCCGTCTGGTACGGCGACGTGCCGAACCGGTGCGCCGTTCGGGTCGCCGAGGGCGGGCGGGTGCTCGACCGGATCGAGCTGGACCGGGGCTGCTTCGCCTGCGCGCTCGGCGGCCCGGACGGGGACACCCTCCACCTCGTCACGACACAGTGGAGCCCGGCCGCGCTCTCCGGCGGGCCGCGCACCGGCCAGGTCCGCACCCTGCGGGCGCCCGCCCCGGCCGCCGGCTGAGCAGGGCCGACCCTGCACGGCGGGTGCAACTCGTCGCGCGTGCCGGAATCGTGATCCCGTCGATATCACCACGGCCCACGCGAGGCATTGACGAACCCTCGCCGAAAAGTACACTCCCGGTGTAATAAGTTTCCCGCTTCGCCCGAGCCGCACCGCGCACCCCCACGCCGCGTCCTCTCCCGAGGTGAAGATGAGCCCACCCCCCACCCCCGCGGACGGCGTCGACCTGGCGCTGCACGGTGTCGGCGTCCGGTTCGGCGGGCTGGTCGCCCTCGACGACGTCTCTCTGCGGGTCCCGCCCGGCCGGATCGTCGGCGTAATCGGCCCCAACGGCGCCGGGAAGACCACCCTGTTCAACGTGGTCTGCGGCTTCGTCCCGCCGACCAGCGGATCGCTCACCCTGGACGGCCGGCCGTTCCGGCCCCGCCCGCACCGCCTCACCCGGCTCGGCATCGCCCGCACGCTCCAGGGCGTCGGCCTCTTCCCCGGGCTCACCGTGCTGGAGAACGTGGTGGCCGGCGCCAGCCACGCGGCCCGGGCCGGCTTCGCCACCGCCCTGTTCGGCCTGCCGCGCAGCGACCGCGACGAACGGCGGCTGCGCCGGGAGGCCCGCGACCTGCTCGCCGAACTGGGCGTCGCGGCGCACGCCGACGCCGCCCCGACCACATTGCCGTACGCGGTGCGCAAGCGGGTCGCCCTGGCCCGCGCCCTGATCGCCCGGCCCCGGCTGCTGCTGCTCGACGAGCCGGCCGGCGGGCTGGGCGCCGACGACGTCGCCGAGCTGGCCGAGCTGGTCCGCACGCTGCCCGAGCGGGCCGGCGGCGCCTGCTCGGTGATGCTCGTCGAGCACCACATGGACCTGGTCATGGCCGTCTGCCAGGAGCTTGTGGTGCTCGACTTCGGCCGGGTCATCGCCGCCGGCACCCCGGACGAGGTCCGCGACGACCCGCTGGTCACCGAGGCCTACCTCGGCGCCGACGTGCCGGCCGAGGCGGCGGGGGCGGGCTCGTGACCGGGGTGCTGGAGGTCGAGGCGGTCAGCGCCGGCTACGGACCGGTGCCGGTGCTGCGGGACGTGACGTTCGCGGTGCCCGCCGGGACCATCGCCGCCGTGCTCGGCGCCAACGGGGCCGGCAAGACGACGTTGCTGCGTACCCTGTCGGGTCTGCTGCGGCCCACCGGCGGCCGCGTCCGCTTCGACGGGGCCGACCTGCGCGGCGTCCGCGTCGAACGGCTGGTCCGGCGCGGCCTGGCGCACGTCCCCGAGGGCCGGGGCGTCGTCGCCGAGCTGACCGTGGAGGAGAACCTGCGCCTCGGCGGGCTGTGGCGCAGCGACCGGGCCGACGCCCGCCGCGCCCAGGACGAGGTCTACGAGCTGTTCCCGGCCCTGGCCCGCCGGCGGCGGCACGCCGGGCACCAGCTCTCCGGCGGCGAACGGCAGATGCTCGCGCTCGGCCGGGCGCTGATCGCCCGGCCCCGGCTGCTGCTGCTCGACGAGCCGTCGCTCGGCCTGGCCCCCAAGGTCACCGCCCAGATCATGGCGCTGCTGCGGCGGCTCTGCGACGAGCGGGGGCTGACCGTCCTGCTGGTCGAGCAGAACGTGCGCAGCGCCCTCTCCGTCGCCGACCAGGGCGTGGTGATGTCGCTCGGCCGGGTGGTGACCGCCGCGCCAGCGGGACGGCTGCGCGACGACGATCAGCTCCGGCACGCGTACCTCGGGTTCTGACGGCCCGGCGAGCAGGAAGGATCCGCGATTGGACCGGTTCTTGTTCCTCACCTTCGGCGGGCTGTCCACCGGCGCGGTCTACGCCGCGTTCGCCCTGGCCCTGGTGCTCATCTGGCGGGCCGCCCGGGTGGTCAACTTCGCCCAGGGCGCGATGGCCGTGGCCACCGCCTACGTCGGCTACGCGGTGGCTTCCGCGACCGGCTCCTACTGGGTGGGCCTGGGCGCCGCCGTCCTCGCCGGCCTGCTGCTGGGCGCACTTGTCGAACGGGTGCTCATGCGCTTCGTCGGGCACGCCAACCCGCTCAACGAGGTGATCGTCGCGCTCGGCCTGGTGCTGCTCATCCAGGCGGTGCTCGGCATGGTCTTCGGCAACGGCTACCGGCCGGCCGCCGCCCCGTTCGACACCGACGCGCTCACTCTCGGCGGGGTCGCCGCGCTGTCCCCGTACGACCTGTGGGTGCTCGGCGCGGTGCTGGTGGTCGTGGTGCTGCTGGCGCTGCTGTTCACCCGCACGCCGATCGGCCTGCGGATGCGGGCCGCCGCGTTCGCCCCCGAGGTGTCCCGGCTGCTCGGCGTCGACGTGAGCCGGATGCTCACGCTCGGCTGGGCGCTCGCCGCCGCGGTCGGCGCGCTCGCCGGGATGCTGGTCGTGCCCACCGGGCTGGGGCTGCACCCGCACGCCATGGACCTGGTGTTCGTCGTGGCGTTCACCGCCGCCGTGGTCGGCGGCCTGGACAGCCCGGCCGGTGCGGTGGTCGGCGGCCTGCTGGTCGGCCTGATCCTCTCGTACGTCACCGGCTACCTGGGCCCGGACACCACCCCGCTGGCCGTCCTGGTCCTGCTGCTGGCCGTCCTCCTGGTCCGCCCCGGCGGGCTCTTCTCCAGCGCGAGAGCGAGGCACGTGTGACCGCCACCCGCCCCTCCGCCCGGTCCGGGGTGGACCGGCCCGCCGGTCCGTCGCCGCTGCGCCGGCTGCTGCCCGGCGCGCCCGCCGCCGCCGGCCCGCGCGGGTCGACCCTGCTGCGCCACCTGGCCGGGGCGGTGCTCGCCGGCACGCTGGTCGTGCTGCTCACCAACCAGCTCGCGCCCTACCAGAACCTCCAGGTGGCCCGGGTCTGCGCGTTCCTCTGCGTCACCGCCGGCTACACCGTGCTGGTCGGGCTCAACGGCCAGCTCTCCCTGGGGCACGGGGCGCTCATGGCCACCGGCGCCTACACCGTGGCGCTGGTGCAGCGGGCGTTCGATGCCCGCGGGGTGCAGGGGCGGTGGATCCTGCCGTTGTCCCTGCTGGCCGCCGTGGCGGCGACCGCGCTGGCCGGGCTGGTCATCGGGCTGGCGGCGGCCCGGCTGCGCGGGCCGTACCTGGCCGGCGTGACCCTCGCGGTGGCGACGCTGGTGCCGGCCGTCAGCACGATCTTCACCGGGGTGTTCAACGGCGAGCAGGGGCTGCGCTTCCCCGCCGAGACCCCGCCGGCGGCCCTCGGCGCCTACTTCCAGCCGGAACGGTGGCTGGCCTGGATCGCGCTGATCGCCGCGCTGCTGACCGTGCTGCTCCTGGCCAACCTCGTGCGCAGCCGGTTCGGCCGGTCGCTGCGCGCGGTACGGGACGACGAGGTGGCCGCCCGGCTCGCAGGCATCCACGTCGCCCGCACCCAGGTGCTCGCCTTCGTGGTCAGCGCCGGCTGCGCCGGCCTCGGCGGCGGGGTGTACGCGGTGCTCACCGCCACCGTCGCGCCCGGCAAGTTCCCCCTGGAGCTGTCGCTGTTCCTGCTCATGGCGATCGTGATCGGCGGGCTGGGCAGCCTCGCCGGCGCGGTCTGGGGCGCGGTGCTGCTGGTCGCGCTCCAGGACCTGCCGGGCCTGCTCACCGAGACCTTCAGCCTGCCGGCCGGCCTGGCCCAGCGGCTGGAGGGCAACCTCGCGCTGGCCGTGTTCGGCCTCATCCTCATCGTCGTCATGCTCGCCGCCCCGGGCGGGCTGCACGGCGCCGCCCGCACCCTCGCCGCCCGGCTCCGCGCCCGCCGCCGCGCCCCGGAGCACTGACCACCCCGGTTCCACCCACCCGTTCGCACCGCCGCACCGGAATGGAGAACCATGCGTCCCACCACCCGCCGCATACTCGCGGCCGCCACCGGCCTCGCCCTGCTGGCCGCCGTGCCGGCCTGCGCCGACGACGCGAAGCAGGCCGCCGAGAACGTCCCCGGCGTCACCGACACCGAGATCGTCATCGGCACCCACCAGCCGCTCACCGGCCCCGCCGCGCCCGGCTACTCGAAGATCTCCGCCGCCACGAAGGCGTACTTCGAGCACGTCAACAGCAAGGGCGGGGTGAACGGGCGCAAGATCGTCTACAAGGTCATGGACGACGGCTACAACCCGGCCAACACCGAGAACGTGGTCCGCAAGCTGGTGCTCGACGACAAGGTCTTCGCGCTCCTCGGCGGGCTGGGCACCCCCACCCACACCAACGTGCTGGAGTTCGTCAAGACGCAGAAGGTGCCCGACCTCTTCGTCTCCTCCGGCAGCCGCAACTGGAACCAGCCCGACAAGTACCCGACCACGTTCGGCTGGCAGCCCGACTACACCGTCGAGGGCAAGATCCTGGCCACCTGGGTGAAGCAGCAGTTCCCCGGCGCCAAGGTCTGCCACTTCGGGCAGAACGACGACTTCGGCCGGGACTCCCTGGCCGGGGTCGAGAAGGTCCTCGGCGCGGTGGCGGCGAAGCAGACGTACACCACCACCAACCAGCAGGTCGGGCCGGCGATCGGCGCGCTCAAGGCGGCCGGCTGCCAGGTGGTGATCTCGGCGAGCATCCCGGGCTTCACGGCGCTGGCCATGGGCCAGGCCGCCGGGCAGGGGTTCCGGGCGCAGTGGGTGGTGTCCAACGTGGGCGCCGACTACACCACGCTCTCCAACCAGCTCGGCGACAAGAAGGTGATCCTCGAGGGCATGGTCGCCGACAACTACCTGCCCATGGTGGGTGACACGGCGAACCCGTGGATCCAGGAGTTCACCAAGATCCACCAGAAGTACAACTCGGCCAACCCCGTCGACGGCAACGCGATCTACGGCTACTCGATGGCGTACACCTTCGTGCAGGCGCTGCTCGCCGCCGGCAAGGACCCGACCCGGGAGAAGCTGGTCGAGGCCGTGCAGAAGGGCGGCTTCCGCGGGCCGGGTCTCACCCCGTTCCGGTACAGCGACGACGTGCACGCCGGCTACAGCGGCGTGCGCCTGAACAAGGTCCAGAACGGCGCGCAGGCGTACTTCGGCCCCACGTACAGGTCTTCGACAACGATGCTGCCGTGTTCGTGTGCCAGCCTGGTGGTGAGCTTGTGCAGCCCGTCGCGGCGCAGGTTCGCGACTCGAGCGTGGG